>NZ_VSRL01000289.1 GCF_012184385.1 Lentzea indica | reverse complement strand
GCGCGGACGACGAGCGCCGCGGCCCGAACCGCCCACGGAAGGTCCGAGGATTCGCGCCGGCTCCCGCACGCCGACGCCCAGCACCAGCGCGGACGGCGGCAGCACCTGGTCGTCGTGCGGGTCGTGGATCACCACGCCGCCGATGTCGACGGCCCGGCCCGGATCACCCAGGACCAGGTCGATCAGCGTGGTGCCGAGATCGTCCAGCACACGGGCGAGACCTGTTCTGCTCACCTCTACACCCTGCCAACCGTCTACAGAGGAAGCCACTCCGTCTTCACCGTCACGGCGTCGAGCGCGTCGGGCAGCGGTGTCACGCCGAGGCCCGGTCCCGTGGGAACGGCCAGGTGGCCGTCGTCCAGCACGAACGGTTCGGTGATGTCCATCTGGTAGTAGCGGTCCGATGCCGACGTGTCGCCGGGCAGCGTGCAGCCGGGCAACGCCGCCAGCGCCACGTTCGCGGCACGGCCGATGCCGGTTTCGAGCATGCCGCCGCACCACACCGCGATGCCGTGCGCGGCGCAGACGTCATGGATGCGGCGTGCCTCCAGATAGCCGCCGACCCTGCCCGGCTTGATGTTGACGATCTGGCAGGCGCCGAGCTTGATCGCGTCGGCGGCTGATTTGGCCGAGGTGATCGACTCGTCGAGGCAGATCGGTGTGCGCACCACCTTCGCGAGCTCGGCGTGCGCGAGGATTTCCTCCTCGTCGAGCGGCTGCTCGATCAGCAGGAGATCGAACGGGTCGAGCCGGGCGAGGTGCCTGGCGTCGCCGAGCGTGTAGGCGGTGTTCGCGTCGACCTGCAACAGCACGTCGGAGCCGAACCGCTCGCGTACGGCCCGCACGGGCTCGACGTCCCAGCCAGGCTCGATCTTGAGCTTGATCCGCGCGTAACCCTCGTCGAGGTAGGCGCCGACCGCGTCGAGCAGCTCGGGGGTCGAGTCCATGATCCCGACCGACACCCCGCACGGCACGCGGTCGCGCGTCGCCCCCAGCTCACGGCCGAACGACACGCCACGCGCCCGCAGCTCGGCGTCGAGCACGGCCATCTCCAGCGCGCCCTTGGCCATCCGGTGCCCGCGGAACCTGGCCAGCCGTGGCGCGACCGACACCCCGTCGATCGGCCCCGACAAAGCCGGAACGAGGAACCGGCGCAGCACGTCCGCACAGCCTTCGAGGTACTCCGACGAGTACACCGGGTCGGCCATCGCGACGCACTCGCCCCAACCCTCGCTCTCGTCCGTGACGGCGCGCAGCAGCAGCAACTGCCGCACGTTCTGCGTGCCGAACGAGGTTCGGAACGGGGACTTCAGCGGCATCTCGATCCAGCGGAGCTCAACCCCGGTCAGCTTCATGACCCACTGTTCCTCTCGACGACGTACCACCCGGACTTGTCGAACCCCGTGACGCGGCGCCCTCGGCGAGCAGGCCGCCGAGCACGTCCCGCACGGCGTAGCGCCACTCGTTCGCCGCGGCCGGGTTCGTGGCCCGCAGTGCCTCGACGTCCGGCGGCACCGCGACCAGAACGGTGCTGCCCTTGCGGGTTCCCTGCTCCGGCAGGCCGTCGGCGGAGATCCCGAGGCCGACCACACCCGTGGCGTGCACGGTGCGTGGCCGGCCCGCACACGCGGCGACGACCTCGGGCGCCGCCACGCGCCAGCTGATCAGCAGCCGGTCGGTCTCCCCGCCACCGTTGATGTCGTCCTGCATGTGGCCGTAGAAGTCGGGCAGGTACTCGGTCGCCTCGGCGCCGAGCTTGCCCAGGTTGAAATAGGCGTTGCGGCGCACCAGCGGGTCGAACGTCCAGGTGACCTCGCTGAGCCCGCGCTCCAGCGCCCACGCCCGCTGGTCCAGCTTCAACGCGTAGCCGACGTTGCGGCCGCGCATGCCCGCCGCGACCCCGGCGATGTGGCTGTGCAGCGCACCGGCGGCCGGCGGCGAGCAGAACCCGATGCACGCACCGACCAGGTCGTCTCCGTCGAACGCTCCCGCGACGTAGCTGCCCGCCTTGGTCATGGCTCTCAGCAGCTCGGCGGTGACCGGGGGAGTGTTGCCGTTCGGACGCCAGATCGACTCGTACAACCGTTGCGTGGCAACGAGTTCCGCGTACTCGGTGAGCTGGCGGACCACCACGTTCTGTGCCACGAGTGTCATGTCAGCTCCTTCACGAGCGCCGCGAGCAGCGTGGTGCGGGGCACGAGCTCCGACACCAGCACGTGTTCGCTCTCGGCGTGCGCGCCACCGCCGACCGCGCCGAGCCCGTCGAGCGTCGGAACCCCCACGCCCGCGGTGAAGTTGCCGTCGGACGCGCCACCGACCGCTGCCTGCGTGAGCTCGATGCCGATCTCCGCGGCGAGTCCCGAAGCGAGCTCGAACAACCCGGCTGACGCCGAGAGCTCCATCGGCGCGCGGTTGGGACCACCGGTGACCTCCACCTTGGCTCCGTCGAGCACCGGCTGGAGCGCCCGCATCGCGTCGTCCACTCGCTGCTGCTCCGCGAGGTTGCGGACGCGCACGTCCACGGTGAACTTCCCTTGCGCGGGAACGGTGTTGGTCGTGGTGCCAGAAGTGAGCACGGTCGGCGTGACGGTGGTGCCGGCGGCGAGGTCGGTCAACCGCGACACCGCGAGAACCTGGTGCGCGGCCTCGATCGTCGCGCTCACCCCGCGTTCGGGTTCGAGCCCGGCGTGAGCGGCACGGCCGTGCAGCGTCACCTCGTACATGGACGTGCCCTTGCGCTCGGTCTTCAGCGCCCCGCCGTCCGCGGACCCTTCGGTGACCAGCACGGCCGCGTGCTGACGTGCCTCCGCCTCGATCAGCCCGCGCGACGACGGCGACCCGATCTCCTCGTCGCCGGTGATGAGAACCGTGACGCCGTCGGGGGAACCCAGCGCCGCGACGGCGTGGAAGATCATCGCGACGCCGGTCTTCATGTCGAAGCAGCCGGGCCCGCGCAGCACACCGTCCCGCACCTCGAACGGAATCCGCGCGAGCGTCCCGATCGGCCACACCGTGTCGTGGTGCCCGAGCAGCAACACCTTGCGGGGCCCCGAACCCAGGCGCCACCGCAGATGGGTGCGGCCGTCGAGCACGATCCGTTCCGGCGGCGAGCCGAGCAGCGCGGAACCCACCTCG
Source organism: Lentzea indica (assembly GCF_012184385.1). GTDB lineage: Bacteria > Actinomycetota > Actinomycetes > Mycobacteriales > Pseudonocardiaceae > Lentzea > Lentzea indica. The sequence continues at coordinate 7,349 of NZ_VSRL01000289.1, read as the reverse complement.
GCGGTGACCTCCGCACTGCGGGCGACCGCCGCCAGGTCGGTTGACGGCGACTCGCAGGTCACGAGCCGCTCGATGTCGGTGAGCAGGTTCATCAGGACACCTTCGGCGTGGCGCGGACACCCGTGTGCACGTACTGCTCACCGGTGGGCAGCGCGTAGAACACGACGGACGTCCAGCTCTCGTCCTCCGAGTCCCTGCACACGAACCGGGAGTCGTCGATCGGCACGAGGTCGACCTCCGGTGGGTCCGGGACGAGTCCGGCCAACGAGCCCGTGACCGTCGCCTTCAGCCGCAGCCCGCGTTCGCCCTCGGTGATGTCGAGGCACACGGAAGCCCGCTCGTACCGGCCGACGTACCGCGCGTGGTCCACGGTGGGCGGCACTGCGGCCGGCTCCAGCGGGCGGGGCATGGCGACACCGGCCAGCTCGGCGAAGATCTCCTGGTACAGGTCCAGATGCAGCTCACGCGCGTGGCCGCCGTTGGTCAGCAACGTGACCGCGAGCCCGTGTTCCGGCAGCAGGCGCAGGAACGCGGACTGCCCGATGGTGTTGCCGTCGTGGCCGATCAGCCGCTGCCCGTCCCAGCCGAACCGGATCCAGCCGAGGCCCCACGAGTCGCCCAGCGCCTCGGGGTCGGGCACGTCGGCCTGCTTCTCGGTCATCGCCATGGCCGAGCCTTCCGACAGCACCCGTGTGCCGTCCTGTGCCAGCCCGCCGTCGAGGTGCATCCGCGCGACGCCAGCACGTCCGCGGTGGTCGCGAAGATCGTCCCGGCCGGGCCGAGCGAGCGCGGCAGTCCCCACACCGGCGCCGGTTCGGTTTTGCCGTCCTTGGTGAGATGACCGACGGCGGCGCGGTGCAGCAACGCCTCCTCCGGCAGGATGCCGGTGCGGGTGAGCCCGAGCGGGGCGAAGAGCTTCTCCCGCATCGCCGCGTCCCACGTCTGGCCGGTGAGCTTCTCGATCACCCGGCCTGCCAGCACGAAACCGGAGTTGCAGTAGGAGAACGTCGCGCCCAGCGGGTGGTTCTGGGCGGCGTCGACGAGCTGGTCGGTGTAGATCTCCAGGCAGTCGTCGCCGCGGCCGGTGTCGGTGAAGACGTCGCCGTCGATGCCGCTGGTGTGCGTGAGCAGGTGGCGCATCGTCACCTTCTGCGCGACAACGGGATCCGCGAGCTTGAGCTCGGGCAGCACGTCGGTGATCGGCGCGTCGAGGTCGAGCAGTCCCTCGTCGACGAGCCGCATCACGACGGTCGCCGTCCACACCTTGCCGATCGAGCCGATCTGGAAGATCGAGTCGTCGGTGACCTCGACCCCGGTCGCCGAGTTCAGCACGCCGTGGTGCGCTTGGACGATCTCGCCGTCCCTGAGGATGCCGAGCGCCGCACCAGGAACGCCGTACTTCTTGGCGAGCGTGGAAAGCCTGCGCTGCCAGTGCTTCGCGTCGAGCGGCTTGCGGTTCTCCGCGTGTTCGCGCACCCAGTCCACGACGCGGCGGTTGAAGTCCTCGCGGTGCGACGGCTTGCCGCCGAGGATGAACAGGTGTGACTCGCCGGGGTAGAGCACCAGCCTGGCCGGCACGCCGTTCTGGCGCAGCGCGGCGAACCACTGCTCGGCCTGGCCGGCGGGGCACCTGTCGTCGCTCGCGCCCTGATAGATCAACGTGGGCGTGCGGACCTGGTCGACGAGCGTCAGCGGTGACAGCTCCGCGATGTGCTCGCCGGGACCACCCAGCTCCAGCGCGGTGAGGTAGTGCCCGGCGTCGGAGGTGCCCACGCTGCTGGTGAGGTCGCTGATCACACCACCGGCGACGGCGGCGGCGAACCTGCTGTCACGGCTGGTCAGATAGCAGGTCATGTAGCCGCCGTAGCTGTAGCCCGTGACGGCGAGCTTCTTCGGATCCGCCAGCTCTTCTGCCACGAGCTGGTCGATCGGCTCCAGGAAGTCCTTGGCGTCGGCCTTGCCCCACGCGCCCAATGCCGCGGTGTAGAAGGCTTCGCCGTAGCCGTCGCTGCCGCGCGGGTTGAGCAGCAGCACCGCCCAGCCCTGCTGCGCCAGCACCTGGTGGTAGAGGTGCACCGGATCGGCGGTGCCGTTCCACGCGTTGTGCGGGCCGCCGTGAATGTCCAGCAGCAGCGGCAACGGGCCGGTGCGTTCCGGATCGCGCAGCAGCCAGCCGTGCACCACCGTGCCGTCCGAGATCGTGAACTCGCGTTCCTCGCGGACGAAGAGCTCGGTCGCATTGTGTTCGGTGTGGACGGTCAGCTCGCCGGTGGCCAGGTCGACCGTGGCGATCTCGCCGTACGAGGCAGGCGTGCCCAGGACGATGGCCGCGACCCCGTTGCCGGTAGAAAGTCCTGCCACGACACGGGAATCGCCGCCGACGAGCAGCCGAGGCGTGCCACCGCCGACGTCCACGGAGTACAGCTGGGTGCAGCCGCGGTCGCGGGCGCAGAACAGCACCGTCCTGCCGTCGTCGATGAGGACCGGCCGTCCACCCGGATATCCGGACATGCCAGGCATGACGTTGCGGTCCAACGCCGCCGACAGATCACAGACCTCACCGTCGAGCGACACGTGCAGGAGACTGAGGTGCCCAGGGGCCGCGTTGGTCCGTCCGGTGACGAGCAACGCCGTGCCGTCCGCCGTCCACGTGACCGTCGCGGCCTGCCCATCGGCAAGTCCGACGAGCTTGGGCTCCGCACGCCCGGCGACTTCCACGACGTGGACCGCAGCGCGGAAGGTCAGGTCTGCGTCCTTGTCGCGTGCCGCGGGGAACGCGAGCTTGGTGCCGTCCGGTGACCACGCGGGCGAACCGGCGTGCCAGTCGCCGTCGGTGATCTGCCGGACTTCTCCGCTTTCCAGCTCGAGCACGTGCAGGTGGGCGCGGATGGAGCGCAGGAACCCCGAGCCGTCGGACTTGTAGTCGAGCCGGTCCGCGACGATCGGCGCGGAAGCGTCCGCGATGTCGACGGGTGCGGTGAACGCGAGCCGCGTGCCGTCCGCGCTCCACACCGGCTCGCCCGCGCCGAGCGGCAACGACGTCACCTGCTCCGGCTCGCCACCGTCGGACGGCAGGAGCCACACCTGCGCCGGACCGTCCTGGGTCCGCAGGAACGCGACGCGGCTCCCGTCCGGCGACCACGCGGGCGCCACGTCGGCCGTGCCCCTGGTCAGCTGCTTCGCGGTGCCGCCGGAAACCCGCCACAGCGCCCGCACGTCACGGTCACCTTCGCGGTCGGTGGTGCGCAGGACGTACACGATCTCGGTGCCGTCCGGCGACACCGCGGGCTGCTCGGGCAGCGCGTAGCCGTACAGGTCCTCGATGGTGGTCATGATGCGGATCCCCTCGTCAGCTCGGAACGGAACAGGTCGAGCACGTTCTGGCCCAGCACCAGGGCGATGTCGTCGTCTGGCCACCCACGCTTCTGCAGCGCCTCGGTGACCAGCGGAAGCCCCGCCGGTCCTTCGAGTCCGGGAATGAACCGGTCGGTAGGCACGCCCTCGACGAACTGGGCTTCACAGCACGGCGGTGTGACGTCCTCGAGGACCTCTTTGACGAAGTCCGGGCCGAGGCCCACGTGCCGCACGCCCATGACGCCCGCGATGTGCTCGATGTGGTCGATCAGCCGGTCGAGGCTGAAGTCGGTCTCGTGCAGGAACGGCGCGAAGAAGTTCACGCACACCACGCCGCCGTTCGCAGCGATGCCCCTGAGCTGGTCGTCGGTCAGGTTGCGATGGTGGTCACGCAACGCACGGGCAGAGGAGTGCGTCGCCATCACCGGACGGGTCGCCAGCTCCAGCACGTGCTCGACGCCGGCCGCGCTCAGGTGGCTGACGTCGAAGATCATGCCGAGGCGTTCCATCTCGGCGAACGCGGCGACACCCGCCCTGGTGAGCCTGCTTCCCGTGGCGTCCTCACCGCTGCCGTCGGCCAGGGCCGTGCGGCCGAAGTGCGCGAGCGACGCGACCCGCACCCCCAGCCGGAACAGGGTTTCCAGCAGCTCGACGTCCTCACCGACACCCGGTGCGCTCTCCAGCGCCAGTACCAGCGCGATGCGGTCAGAGGCGAGCGCGGCGTCGATCTCCGCTCCGTCACGGCACAGCGCGACCGTGTCGGCGTTGGCCTCGGCGATCCGGTGCGCGGCCTCGATCATCCGCAACGTCTGGCGCAGCGCGCCTTCCGGCCGGAACACGTCGTCGATGAACACCGGCAGCACCTGGAGGTTCACCCCGCCGGCGTGCAGCTGCGGCAGCCAGCGTTCGCGGAAGTGCGGCACCCACCGCTCGACCGGGCGGTGGACGATCGCGTCCAGCAGGTCGTTGTGCGTGTCCGCGACAACGCTGCGCCCGTGCAGGTCGTCGATCATCGGGATGCCTCCTCCAACAGCCTGGTGTGCCGCGACGGTGCCGCGGCGAGCAGCTCCCGCGTGTACGGGTGCCGCGGGCCGGCGAGCACCTGCTCGGCCGGACCCTCTTCCACGATCTTGCCCTCGCGCATCACGGCGATGCGGTCGCTCACGTACCGCACGACCGCGAGGTTGTGCGAGATGAACAGCATCGACAGCCCGAGTTGCCGTTGCAGGTCCCGCACCAGGTTGAGCACGGCGCCCTGCACGGACACGTCGAGTGCGGACGTGATCTCGTCGGCGATGATCACCTTCGGCTGCCCGGCGAGCGCCCTGGCCAGCGCGACGCGTTGCCGCTGACCACCGGACAGGCGCGAGGGCAGTGAGGTGGCACGACCGGGGTCGAGGTTCACGAGTGCGAGCAGGCGGGCTACTTCGGTGCGCCGGTCGACACCCCTGGGCATCGCCTCGGCGATCGACTGGCCGATGCTCATGCGGGGGTCGAGCGACGAGTACGGGTCCTGGAACACCATCTGCAGCCGTCGGTCTCGCCGTCGCAGCCGTTGGACGTCGACGCCGTCGAGCAGGATGCGGCCCGACGTGGGCGGTACGAGGCCGACAGCCGCGGCGGCGAGGCTGGACTTGCCCGATCCCGACTCGCCGACGAGCCCGACGACCTGGCGCGGCGGCACGGTGAGACTGACGTCGTCGACGGCACGCAGCGTGCCGTACCGCAGGCTGACCTCCTCGAACTTCAGCTCGCTCATGCGGCACCTCCTGCTGTCGCGTCCATCAGTTCCTTCTCCGACCGCCAGCACGCCACCCGATGCCCGTCGGTCAGTGCGGTGAGCTCTGGTTCCTCACTCCGGCACCTCTCGTCGGCCAACGGGCACCGCGGCGCGAACGGGCAGCCGGCCTCGATCTCGCCGGGCTCTGGCGGGCGGCCGGGAATCACGGCGAGCGGGGCGTCCCGGTCCGTCTCCATGTCGGGCACCGCGGCCAGAAGCGCGGTCGTGTAGGGATGCCGGGCGGACGTGAAGAGCTCGTCGGTCGGCAACTCCTCGACGATCCGCCCCGCGTACATCACGAGAACCCGGTCGCAGGTCTGCGCCACCACGGTGATGTCGTGGCTGATCAGCAACACCGCCGCCGAACGTTCCTTCCTGACCCGTGCCAGCAGCCGCAGCACCTCCCGCTGCACGGTGACGTCCAGCGCGGTGGTCGGCTCGTCGGCGATCACCAGCCGGGGTTCGCCCATCAACCCCATCGCGATCACTACGCGCTGCCGCATGCCGCCGGAGAACTCGTGCGGGTACTGCCGTGCCTTCCGCTCCGGCTCCGGGATCCGCACCGCCCGCAGCCGGTCGACCGCTTTGCGGAACGCGGCCTCGCGGGACATCCCTTGGTGCACCTCGGAAACCTCGGCGATCTGCCTGCCGATGCGCCGCGTCGGGTTGAACGAGGTCATCGGGTCCTGGAACACCATCGCCAGCGATGTTCCCAGCTCACGGTCGGACGTGCTCCGCAACGGCTTCCCCGCGAACTCCAGCCGATCGGCCGTGACCACCCCCGGATGCTCGACCAGGCGGGACACGGCCAGCGCGGTCAGGCTCTTGCCCGAACCCGACTCGCCGACCACGCCGATCATCTCTCCGTTGTGGACGGTGAACGACACCCCGCGCACCGGCGTGATCCAGCCGTTGTTCCCGGGAAAGGCCACGCGCAGGTTTCGCACGGTCAGCAGTCCACCCTCTGATGTGTCCACAGTGGCCTCATTTACCGGTCGCGGTCCCGGCGTCGACTGCTGCCGGTGACCCGCCACGGACGCGGCGGCCTCACCGAACAGGTTGAACGCCAGCCCGGCGAGGACCACGGCGACCGCCGGTCCGAGTGCGGGCGCGGGGGTGACGTAGATCCGGTTGAGGCCCTCGCCGAGCAGCCTTCCCCAGTCGTAGGACGGCGCCTGCACGCCGATGCCCAGGAACGAGAGCCCGGCGAAGGCGGTGAGTGCCGACCCCGCCGCCAGGGTCGCGTTGATCACCAGCGGCTCGGCGATGTTCGGCAGAACGTGCCGCAGCAGCAACCGGAACCGGCCCACACCGCAGACTCGTGCCGCCGCGATGAAGTCACGGCCGCTCACCGACGCCGTGAGCGTCTGAGTGAGGCGGGCGAACGACGGCGTGATCGCGAACGCGATGGCGAGCACCGCGCCGACCGTGCCGGTGCCGAAGATGACGGCGAAGAACAACGCGAGCAGCAGTCCGGGGAACGCGACGGCGATGTTCACCGCCGAGGTGACGATGCGGCCGGCCCACCGCGGCAGCACCGTGGGCGCTGACCCGAGGAGCAGGCCCGTCACCACGCCGATCACGGTGGCCAGGAGGGCGAGGCCGATCGTGAGCCTGGTCGCCACGAGCACGCGGTAGAAGATGTCGCGGCCGAGCGAGTCCGTGCCGAGCAGGTGCGCGGACGACGGCCCCTGCTGCAACGCGTCGGTGTCGATCGCGGCGGCACGGTCGCCCCAGAGCAGCGGGGCGAACACCGCCAGTGCCAGCAGGAAACCGAGCAGCACCACTGACGCCAGCCCGATCGGGCTGCGGAGTGCCGAGCGCATCAAGCCTCCCTGATGGTCGAACGGGGGTCGAGCAGCGCCAGCACCACGTCGACGACCAGGTTCACCAGGAGCACTCCCGCGCCGTAGACCAGCACGATGCCCTGAACCGCCGGGTAGTCCTTCTGCTGGATCGAGCCGACGATCGTCGACCCCAGTCCCGGCCAGGCGAACACGTTCTCCACCAGCACGGTTCCCGCGACCAGCGCGGCGAGCATCATTCCGCCGAGGGTCAGCGTGGCGGTCACGGCGTTCGGCAGCGCGTGCCGCACGTACACCAGCCGCGACGGCAGGCGCTTCGCCCGCGCGGTGCGGACGAAGTCGTCGCCCAGCACGGAAAGCAGCTCCACCCGGACGATGCGGGCGAGCACCGCGGCCGGTCCGGTCGCGAG
>NZ_VSRL01000288.1 GCF_012184385.1 Lentzea indica | reverse complement strand
GCCGGCCGCCGTGCGCGCGGCGACAGCGGCCACAATGGACACGACCCAGCCCCGAAGAGCCGACGCGCTCGACGCCGAGTCGCTCGAACGGTTGCGCCAGCCGGTCGACCTCCCGCTGGTCGTAGACGCGCCCGCCGGTCTCGACGACCAGCACCGTCTTCTCCTCGCTCACGGATCCGGAGATCCTGACCCATCCGTCGGTCTCGTTGTGTGTCACGGCGTTGTCGACGACGTTGCCCACCAATCGCGCCAGCAGCGCCGGACTGCCGTGTGTCGCCGTCCCCGGCGGCACGTCCACCGTCACACTCAGCCTCTTCGCCTCCACCTCGGCGGACATCTCGCGCAGCGCCTCGTCGGCGAGCTGGCCGAGGTCGATCGGGGCGGCGTCGGCCAGCGCGCCGTGCTGCGCCCTGGCCAGCACGAGAAACCCGTCGAGCAGGTGATCGACCCGGTCGAGCTGCACACGCAGGCGATCCGCGAGCGCCACCGTCGAGGCGGCCGGGTCGGGCTTGGCGACCGCGACGTCCAGCGAAGCCCGCATCGTCGCCAGCGGCGTACGCAGCTCATGGGAGGCGTTGGCGACGAAGCGGCGCTGCGCGGCGAAGGACACCTCGAGCCGTTCGAGCAACTCGTCGATGGTGTCGGCAAGGCCCTTCACCTCGTCGGCGGGGCCGGTGACGGCCAGTCGCCGGTCCAGGCTGTCGGCGGAGATGCGCCGCGTGGCGCTCGTGATGAGCCTCAGCGGCCGCAGCACCCGTTGCGCCAGCACCCGGCCGAGCAGCGGTGAGACGACCGCCATCACGACCAGCGCCACCAGTGATCCGGCCAGCAGTTGGCGTGCCTGCTGCGTGTGCACCTCGGCCAGCTGGTTCTCCAGCTCCCGGATGTGCTGCTGCGCCACGGAGAGTCCGCCCTGGGCAGGTGGGCCCCCGGCGGGAGAGACGTCGCTCATGCTGCCGCCGGACAGCAGGAAGGTCAGGCCCAGCAGCCCGATGCCGGACACGAGGAACACGACGGCGTACAAGATCGTGAACCGTGCCCCTACGGTCCCGCTGCGCAGCCTGAACATGGCTTCAGCATGCCCTGGAAGACCTAACACCAGCGTGACAAAGCCGGTTCGGGCCGTGTTACCCGCCGTTCCGTAGAACCAGCGGCATGTCGAGCACCGAACTTCTCCGGCGGGAATGGACCGCGTTCCGCAGACCGGGCCGCCTGATCTCTCTGGCCGCCGCGGCCCTCGCCGTCATCGCACTGGGCCTGCTGTTCGCCGTCGGCAGCAACTCGTCCTGCGACGGACCCTGCCCGGCCGTTCCCACCGCCGGCGACGGCTCCGTCGTCAGCGACACGTTCTGGTTCCTGCATCGCGACCTCGGCCGCGACGGCAGCATCACGGTCCGGATGACTTCGATGACCGGGACGATCACCTATCCCCCGCCGGACCACGACCAGATCGTGCCGGGGCTCGTGCCGTGGGCGAAGGCAGGGATCATCGTCAAGGACGGCGTGCGGCAGGGTTCGCGGTACGCGGCGCTCATGATGACCGGCAGCCATGGCGTGCGCTTCCAGCACGACTACAAGCACGACGTCGCCGGAAGCGCGGGCGGGGTCTCGACGCAGTCCCCGCGCTGGTTGCGCCTGACGCGGTCGGGCGACACCATCACCGGCTCCGAGTCGGCCGACGGCAAGCAGTGGCACACCGTCGCAACGGCGGAGCTCAACGGGCTGCCCGACACCTTGCAGGTCGGACTCTTCGCCACCTCCCCCGGCGACCTCACGCTCCGCAAGACCGGTCTCGGCGGCGCGATCGAGGAGGTTCGGTTCACCCAGGCCGTCGGCGTCTTCGACAACGTCACCGTTGAAGGCGGCACCGCCGGCTCGTGGGACAGCGGCTCAGTCGGCGAGATGAACCACACCGACTGGGAGAAGTACCACAACGCGTCAGGAGTCGTGGAGGAGAACGGTGTCATCACGGTCAGCGGCACCGGCGACATCGGGCCGATCGGCGAGGGTGGCGCACGTACCGTCGAGAACACCTTGCTCGGCTTGGTGTTCGCGCTGATCATCGTGCTCGTCGTCGCGGCACGCTACGGCGCTCGTGAGACGTCTTCCCGGCGGGTCATCGCCGCCCGTTCCGCCGTTGTCGGGGCCGCCACCTTCGTCACCGGTCTGGTCGCCGTCGGCATCGTCGTCCCGGTGGGCATCGCGATCCTGGAGAGCAAAGGCGTCCCAACGCCGCCCGTTCCGCTGCTGACCGGCGCTCGGGTGATCGTCGGCGTCGCCGCGGTGCTCGCGCTGTGCGCGGTTCTCTTCTACGGGCTCGGGGTGTGGCTGCGCCGCGGCTGGGCGGCGATCCTCGTCGGGATGTCGCTGGTCGCCGTGCCGTACGCCGTCACGGCCTTCCCGCTGCTGCCCGACACGGTCTCGGAGTGGCTGCTGCGGCTCACCCCTGCCGCGGGCTTCGCCGTCAAACAAACGATGGTGGAGTATCCGCAGGTGACAGCGCATTACGCGCCGTCGGCCGGGTTCTTCCCGCTGCCTGGTTGGGCCGGGCTCGCCGTGCTGTGCGCGTACACGGCGATCGTGATGTGGATGGCCTTCGGCAGCAAGCCGACCGCCAACGCCGACTGGCGATAGCGGACAGATGCGGGAGCAGTTGAAAGACGCAGCATGACAATGCGGAGGGTGGCCATCCGGTGGCCGCCCTCCGCTTCCTCATCTCAGCAACGTTCCTCGGTGAAGCCGGCGCCGCCACCGGAGACGGTGCCGTACGCCATGGTGCAGAACTGCAGCGTGTTCGCGCCGCGTGACCACACCTCCTGCTGACCACGCGCACCGCTGTTGCCGTCGATCTCACCGTCGCCCCTGGTGATGGCGACGGTGGCGACGAAGTTGCTGTGGCCGGCCTTCCACGAGTCCCAGACGTAGATGTAGCCCCAGTTCTTGTTGCAGCCCTTGAACTGCTTGACCGAGGCGACGGTCGCGCCGCCGTTCTTGATGTACTTGGTGTCGCCGATCTGGGTGACGCCGCTCGGGCACCTCGGGTTGGTCTCGGCCTGGGCAGGACCGGCGAACGTCACGGCGATCGCGGCGGTCGCCAGCACCGCCGCGCCGATCTTGGCCTTCATGTCAGCAGCGCTCCTCGGTCTCGACGCCGTCGCTGTAGGACGCGGCCACGATGGAGCCGTATCCCTTGGTGCACTTGGTCAGCGTGTCCGTGCCGTACGACCACACTTCCTGCTTGTTGCGAGCACTGTTGTAGCCGCTCGGGAACTCGGCGCCGCGGACCTGCACACCGGCGTAGATGGTGTATTCCCTGTGGTTGGCCCGCCACGAGTCCCAGACGTAGACGTAGCCCCAGTTCTTGTTGCAGCCCTTGAACTGCTTGACCGAGGCGATGGTCGTGCTGCCGCTCTTGAGGTACTTCGTCGCGCCGATCTGGGTCACACCGCTGGAGCACGACGGGTTCGTCTCGGCCTGCGCGGTGCCGGTGAAGGTCATCGCGATGGCGGCGGCCGCCAGCACGGCGGCACCAATCCTCTTCTGCATGCGCACGACTTTGGCCGCGCGTGGTTAGTCAGCGGTAAATCACACCGAGGCGGGTCGCGAGCGCGGTGGCCAGGTGGACCGGCTTGCGGTCGGTGGTGTGGCGGATCTGCGTGCGGCAGCTGAAGCCGTCCGCGATGACGATCGCGTTCTCGTTGGCCCTGATGGCGGGCAGGAGGTCCTGCTCGGCGCACGCGATGGACACGTCGTAGTGCCCCTGCTCGAACCCGAAGTTGCCGGCCAGGCCGCAGCAACCCTCGACGATCTTCGCCTTCAGTCCCGCCTTCGTCATGGCGTCGCGGTCCGGTTCGAAGCCCAGTTCCGCGTACTGGTGGCAGTGGGTCTGCACGACGGCGTCGCGTGCGCCTTCCAACGCGGGCAACTTCGGTGCGACATGGGACGCGAACGTGCGAGTGGCTTTGGCAAGCGCTTGTACCGCCGGGTCGTCGGAGAGCTTCGGGGCTTCGGCCTTCAGGAACGCCGTGCAGCTCGGCTCCAGGCCGATCACCGGGATGCCCTGGCTCGTCCACGGGTGCAGCGCCCGCGCGGTCCGTTCGACGACCCTGCGGGCCGTGGCGAGCTGGCCGGTCGAGTGCCATGTCAGTCCACAACAGACGTTCGCGGACGGCAGCTCAACCCGGTTTCCCAGGTGCGCCAGGACGTTCGCGGCGTCGATGCCGATGCCCGGCTCGAAGAAGTTCGTGAACGTGTCGGGGAACAGCAGCACGGGATCGCCCTTGCCGAGCGGGTGCAGCTGGCGGACCAGGGGAGTGGTCGGTGTGGGCAGCTCGCGTTCGGGCGTGATCCCGGCGAACCGGCCGAGCTTCGCGGTGAACCTGTTCACCAGCCCGTACTTCAGCCACGTCGGCAGCCAGCCCATGGCGTAGTGCGAACGTGGCCGCAGGCGGCCCTTGTAGTGCTCGTGCAGGAACTCCGCCTTGTAGCTCGCCATGTCCACGTCGACAGGACAGTCGCGTTTGCAGCCCTTGCAGCCCAGGCAGAGGTCCAGTGCCTCGGCGACCTCGGAAGACCGCCAGCCGTCCTTGATCACGTCGCCCGCGAGCATCTCGAACAGCAGGTGCGCGCGGCCTCGCGTCGAGTGCTTCTCCTCGCGAGTGACGCGGTAGCTGGGGCACATCACCCCGCCCTTGGCGTTCAGGCACTTGCCGACACCGACGCACCGCCGGGTGTCGCTCGCGAACTCCGCGCGCGTCGGGATCCTCGGTGGCGCGACGAGGATCCTGAGGTCGTCGTCGAGCTTGCGGGGATCGACGATGCGCCCCGGGTTGAGCAGGTTGTGCGGGTCGAAGGCGTGCTTGAAGTCCTGGAACGCCCTGATCGCCTCCGGCGGGTACATCCGGCTGAGCAGCTCGGAGCGGGCCTGGCCGTCGCCGTGCTCGCCGGACAGGCTGCCGCCGTGGCTGACGACGAGATCGGCGGCGTCCTCCAGGAACTCGCGGTATCCGCTCGCCAGGTCGAAGTCGATGCGGACGTGCAGGCAGCCCTCGCCGAAGTGCCCATAGGTGATGCCGCGCCGGCCGTGCCCAGCCAGCAGCCGATCGAACTCGCGCAGGTAGGCGCCGAGGCGCTCCGGCGGAACGGCCGCGTCCTCCCAGCCCGGCCACGCCTCGCCGCCGTCGGGCATGCGGGTGGCCAGGCCGGCGCCGTCCTCGCGGATGCGCCACAGCGCCCGCTGGTGTGCCGGATCGTGGATGATCATCGAGTTCTTGGTGATCTTGGCGACACGCTCGGGGTCGTCCTCGACCTCGACGAACAGCCAGCTGCGGCCTTCCGGCAGGTCAGGGCGCACGCGAACGTTGCGGACCAGCGCCTCGTCGATGCCCTCGACCGCGAGCGCGTCCTCGATCTGGGTGACCTGGTCGGCGGCGTCGTAGGTGTCCGCGAAGCCGAGAACGACGAGCACGCGGCGTTCCGGACGCCTGACCAGCTTCAACTCCGCGCCCAGCACCACGACACAGGTGCCCTCGGTGCCGACCAGCTGCTGTGTGAGCGTCGGGGCGTCGAGGGCGTAGCCGCTGACCCGGCGACTCAGCTGCGGGAACCACGCCGGGTCGTGGGCCGGCAGGTCGAACGCGGGCGGGTTCGTGGTGTCGAACGTGCGGCCGTCCGCCGTGAGCACGTGCAGGTTCGCGACGTTCTCGCTGGTCTTGCCCCACTTCACCGAGTGCGCGCCGCACGCGTTGTTGCCGATCATTCCGCCGATCGTGCACCGCGAGTGTGTGGACGGATCGGGGCCGAAGACGTACTCGCCCGCCTGTGCGTTGACCTGGTCGAGGACGGCTCCCGGCTGGACCAGCGCCCGGTCGCCGGAGATCTCGATCGCGGTCAGGTACCGGCTGAAGTCGATCACGAGTCCGGTGCCGCACGCGTTGCCGGCGATGGACGTCCCTGCGCCCCGGCTGGTGATCGGCACGCGGTGTTCGGCGGCCAGCGCCACAGCGGCCACTACCGCGGCGGGGTCGCGTGGGCGGATGATCACTCGTGGTACGTGGCGGTAGTTCGACGCGTCCGCCGAATACAGCGCGCGGCTCGCGGGATCGTCGAGCACGTCGCCGTCGACGTGGCGCCGGAGTTGATCGAGAAAGGCCCGCATCACCCGATCATGCCTTCCTGGATGTGACATGGCTCCGCCGATGCCTGACTACCTGCCGGTAGCCGATAGCCTCACCCGGTCAACCAGCAGCGATCGCAGGGAGAGCTAGTGAGTCGGTCCGTTCTGGTCACCGGAGGCAACCGCGGCATCGGCCTCGCCATCGCGCAGGCGTTCGCGGCGCAGGGCGACAAGGTCGCGGTGACGCACCGCGGGTCCGGCGCTCCCGAAGGCCTGCTCGGCGTGAAGTGCGACGTGACGAACTCCGAGGAGATCGACGCCGCGTTCACCGAGATCGAGGCCGCGCACGGCCCGGTCGAGGTCCTGGTCGCCAACGCGGGCATCACCGCGGACACACTGCTGCTGCGCATGAGCGAGGAGCAGTTCACCAAGGTCATCGACGCGAACCTGACCGGCGCGTTCCGGTTCGCCCAGCGCGCCTCCCGCGGCATGCTGCGCAAGAAGTTCGGTCGCATCATCTTCATCTCGTCGGTCGTGGGCCTGACCGGTGGCGCCGGCCAGGTGAACTACGCCGCGTCCAAGGCGGGCATGGTCGGCATGGCGCGCTCGATCGCCCTGGAGCTGGGCTCGCGCAACATCACCGCGAACGTCATCACCCCCGGCTTCATCACCACGGACATGACCGCCGAGCTGCCGGAGGCCGTCCGCGAGGCCGCGCTGAAGCAGATCCCGGCCGGTCGCTACGGTGCGGCCGACGAGATCGCGCGCGCCGTCACGTTCCTGGCGGCGAACGAGGCGGGCTACATCAACGGTGCCGTGCTGCCTGTCGACGGCGGCCTCGGCATGGGCCACTGAAGTTTCCGTTCTTCGTACTGCGAAAGGGTTGGATCAAGTGACCGGACTGCTCGAAGGCAAGCGACTGCTGATCACCGGTGTCATCACCGACGCGTCGATCGCCTTCCACGTCGCGCGCGTCGCCCAGGAGCAGGGCGCCGAGGTCGTGCTGACCGGGTTCGGCCGGATGAGCCTCGTGCAGCGCATCGCCCAGCGCCTGCCCAAGCCCGCGCCCGTGGTCGAGCTCGACGTGCAGAACCAGGAGCACCTCGACACCCTCGCCGACCGCGTGCGTGAGCACGTCGACGGCCTCGACGGTGTCGTGCACGCCATCGGTTTCGCGCCCCAGAGCTGCCTCGGCGCGCCGTTCATGGACGCGCCGTGGGAGGACGTCTCCGTCGCGATGCACGTGTCGGCGTACTCGTACAAGGCGCTCGTGGCGGCCGTTCGCCCGCTGCTGTCGCACGGCTCGTCGGTCGTCGGTCTTGACTTCGACGCCCGCCAGGCGTGGCCCGCCTACAACTGGATGGGCGCGGCGAAGGCGGCGTTCGAGTCGATCAACCGCTACATGGCGCGCGACCTCGGCCCTGACGGCATCCGCGTGAACCTGATCTCGGCCGCCCGGTGCGCACCATGGCCGCGAAGTCCATCCCCGGCTTCTCCGAGCTGGAGAAGATGTGGGGCGAGAAGGCGCCGCTGAGCTGGGACGTCGACGACCCCACGCCGGTCGCGAAGTCGGTGTGCGGCCTGCTGTCCGACTGGTTCCCGGCGACCACGGGCTCGATGGTCTTCGTCGACGGCGGGGTGCACTTCCTCGGTCTCTAGTGCGGCGATCGCCAACCCCTACCGTCTCTTCCGGCGCCCAGCAGGGCGCCTCGCGCACCGGCCCCGCGCCCCCATACGCCCGATATTGAGGACGCGGGGCCGGCGCCGCGACGCACCCGTCTGACCGGCGGAAGAGCGGGCGGGGGGTTGGCGATCACCGCACCGGCCCGTGATTGGATGGGGCGGTGAGTTTCGATGCGCTGCTCTGGTTGTCGTTCGGCGGCCCGGAAGGCCCCGAGGACGTCCGCCCCTTCCTGGAGAACGTCGTTCGCGGACGTGGCGTGCCGCCGGAGCGGCTGGACGAGGTCGAGGCCCACTACCAGCACTTCGGCGGCGTGTCGCCGATCAACCGCCTGAACCTCGAAGCGATCGAGGCCGTCAAGGCCCGTGGCTTCGAGCTGCCGATCTACTTCGGCAACCGCAACTGGCATCCGATGGTCGAGGACACCGTCGCGCAGATGAAGGCCGACGGCGTCCGCCGGGCCCTGGTGTTCCCGACGAGCGCGTACGGCGGCTATTCCGCGTGCCGCCAGTACGACGAGGACATCGTGCGGGCGCTGCAGGCTGTTCCGGACGGCCCCGAACTGGTGAAGCTGCGCCAGTTCTTCGACCACCCGCTGTTCATCGGTGCTTTCGCCGACGGTGTCCGTGCCGCGGCCTCGTCCCTGTCCGGTTCGTACCGGCTGGTCTTCACCGCGCACTCGGTGCCGGTGTCCGCGGACAAGGCCGCCGGTCCGCCTTCCGAGGGCGGCTACCGCTACTCGCGCCAGGTCGTCGAGGCTTCCCGGCTGGTCGCCTCGGAGCTGGGCGTGACCGAGTACGACGTGGTGTGGCAGTCGCGGTCCGGGCCGCCGCAGATCCCGTGGCTGGAGCCGGACGTCGTCGACCACATCGACGCCCTACACGCCAAGGGCGTCACCGGGGTCGTGGTGTGCCCGATCGGGTTCGTGTCCGACCACCTCGAGGTCGTGTGGGACCTCGACACCGAGGCCCGCGACCGGGCTTTGGAGCTCGGCATGGAGTTCGCCCGCGCCGCGACGCCGAACTCGGACCCGCGTTTCGCCGAGCTCGTGGCCGAGCTGGTCGCGGAGCACACGGCGGGTGTTCCCGCGCGGAAGCTGTCGTCGTTCACCGCGGCGGGCTGCACGGTGAACGGCGAGCTGTGCGCTCCGTTGTGTTGCGAACCGGCGAAGAGGCCGGTCCGCACCTAGACAAGTCGTTTTCAACGGGCGAAGAATTGGTGGATGACCAGTTCCGCGGCCGTTGAGGTCAACGGGCTCCGGGTCCACCGGGGCGGGCGTCTGGTCCTGCGGGACGTGAGCTGCACGCTCCCGCAGGGCGTTGTCACCGGTCTGCTCGGCCCGTCCGGCTGCGGCAAGACCACGCTGATGCGCGCGGTCGTCGGTGTGCAGATCGTCTCGGCCGGGTCGGTGGCGGTGCTCGGCTCGCCCGCCGGCAGTCCGGGCCTGCGCAACCGGATCGGCTACGCGACGCAGAACCCGGCGGTCTACGCCGACCTCACCGTTGCCGAGAACCTCCGTTACTTCTGCTCCGTGCTGCGCGCTTCCCGGTCCGACGTGCAGCGCGTGATCGACGAGGTCGGCCTTGGCGGGCATGCCGACCAGCTCGTGTCCTCTTTGTCCGGTGGCGAGCTGTCGCGGACGAGCCTGGCCGTCGCGTTGCTCGGCAAACCTGAACTCCTGGTCCTCGACGAGCCGACGGTGGGCCTCGATCCGTTGCTGCGTGACGAGCTGTGGACGTTGTTCCGTACGTTGGCTTCTCGCGGCGTCACGTTGCTGGTCTCCAGTCACGTCATGGACGAAGCCGCCCGCTGCGAACGACTTCTGCTGATGCGCGACGGCTCGTTGCTCGCTGATGACACGCCGGGCGCGCTGCTTGTCCAGACGAGTACCGGCGACCTGGAACAGGCGTTCCTGTCGCTGGTCAGGGCGAAGGAGGCGGCATGAACGCGTCGATCCTGCTCGCCACGACCGCGCGGATCCTGAACCAGTTCCGCCACGACCGCCGCACCGTCGTGCTGATGGTGCTCATGCCGTCGCTGCTGCTGATCCTGCTGCGCTTCGTCTTCAACTCCGAGCAGGCATTCAGCCGCGCCGCACCGGCTCTGCTGGCGGTCTTCCCGTTCGCGATCATGTTCATCGTCACGTCGATCACCACCTTGCGTGAACGCACCACGGCGACGTTGGAACGGCTCATGACGATGCCGATCGCCAAGCTGGATCTGCTGTTCGGCTACGCGCTGGCGTTCGGTCTCGTGGCGCTCGTTCAGGTGCTGGTCGCGGTGGGTGTCTCGTTGTGGTGGCTCGGGCTGTCGATCGGCGGTTCGGTGTGGCTGCTCGTGCTGATCGCGGGGCTGGACGCGTTGCTGGGCACGGCGTTGGGGTTGTTCGCCAGTGCCTTCGCTCGCACCGAGTTTCAGGCCGTGCAGTTCATGCCGTTGTTCGTCATGCCTCAGGTGTTGTTGTGCGGGCTGTTCGCGCCGCGTGAGGCGATGACGCCCGTGCTGGAGTGGCTGTCCAACGTGATGCCGCTGTCGTACGCGGTTGACGCGCTCACGGCCGTGACGGTGTCGGCCGACATCACCGGTGAGCTGGTGCGGAACCTCGCGATCGTGGCGGCGTGCGGGCTGCTGGCGTTGGTGCTGGGCGCCATGACGCTGCGGAGACGGACGCCGTAGCTCAGTGCCGCCCGGCG
>NZ_VSRL01000287.1 GCF_012184385.1 Lentzea indica | reverse complement strand
CCGACGCGCTCGCCGTCGTCCCGCCCGGCCACCAGGGCGGCGAGGTGGAGCTCCTCGCTTGCGCTCAGGCGGGCCAGCAGCCGGTGTAGCCCTCGGCCAGGAACCTCGATCCCGCCTCCGACCCGACCACGGACCTCAGCTCACCCAGCTGCCGCCGCACGTCGAAGTCCGTCGCGCCGGGCAGGGCGTGCAGCATCGTGGTCATCCAGTACGAGAAGTGCTGCGCCTTCCAGACGCGGTCGAGGGCGCGCGGCCCGTACTCGTCCAGAGCGTCGCTGTCGTTCTTGAGCAGCGCGCGTTCGATGACCTCGGCGAGGACCCGGACGTCCGCGAGCGCCAGGTTGAGTCCCTTCGCGCCGGTCGGCGGCACGGTGTGGGCGGCGTCGCCGGCGAGCAGCAGGGTGCCGTGGCGCATGGGTTCCGCGACGAACGAACGGAAGCGCAGCACCGTCTTCTCGGTGATCGGCCCCTCGTTGAGCGTGAAGCCGTCCGGCCCTGCCACCCGTGCCTGCAGCTCCTCCCAGATCTGATCGGCCGACCACGCCGACGGATCCGTCTCCGGGTCGCACTGGAAGTACATGCGCTGATGGGTCTCGGTGCGCTGGCTGATCAACGCGAACCCGCGCGGCGAGTGCGAGTAGATCAGCTCGGGGGCGCTGCGCGGAGCCTCGGTGATGATGCCGAACCAGGCGAACGGGTACTCGCGAAAGCTGTGCGTGCGCACGGATTCCGGCACTTCGGCCCGGCAGATCGAACGGGAGCCGTCCGCGCCGACGAGCAGGTCGCAGCGCACCTCCTGCTGGACGCCGTCGCTGTCGGTGAAGCGGATCGCCGGGCCGGTGATGTCGACCGAGGTGTCGCGGACGCCGAATCGCACGTCGCCGCCGTCGCGCTCACGGGCGTTCGCCAGGTCCACGAACACGTCGGTCTGCGGGTAGAGCCAGACCGACTCGCCCACCAGCGCACGGAAGTCGATGCGATGGCTCTCACCGCCGAAGCGCAGGTCGATGCCCTCGTGCGGGTGGCCGTCACGCAGCACCCGGTCGGACACCCCGGTGTCGACGAGCAGCCGGGCGCTGTCGGCTTCCAGAATGCCGGCGCGGACCGTGTTCTCGATCTCCAGACGTGTTCTGTTGTCGACGACCACGCTGTCGATCCCGTTGAGGGACAACAGATGCGAGAGCATCAGCCCGGCGGGTCCCCCGCCTACGATGCCGACCTGGGTGCGCGTCATGACAACTCCTTGAGCGGAACATCGAGCAATGCCTGGAGATCGGCGAACGAGATGCCGTGGAGATCGCGCACGACCACACCGTCACCGGTGATCAGGAACGTCGCGAGATCGGTGTAGACGCGACTGACGCACCGGAGTCCGGTGAGCGGATACGTGCACTCGGGCAGCAACTTCGGCTTCCCGTCACGGGTAAGCAGGTTCATCATCACGAACACCTGCTTCGCGCCCACCGCGAGGTCCATCGCGCCGCCGACGGCCGGGATCGCGTCCGGCGATCCGCTGTGCCAGTTCGCGAGATCACCCCTGGCCGACACCTGGTAGGCGCCGAGAACGCACACGTCCAGGTGGCCGCCGCGCATCATCGCGAACGAGTCGGCGTGGTGGAAGTACGACGCGCCGGGCAGTTCCGTGACCGGGATCTTGCCCGCGTTGATCAGGTCGAGGTCGACGTCGTCGCCGTGCGCCTGCGGCCCCATCCCGAGCATTCCGTTCTCGGTGTGCAGCACGACGCCGCTGTCCGGCGCGAGGTGGTCCGCGACCTCGGTGGGCTGCCCGATGCCGAGGTTCACGAACGCCCCGGCCGGGATGTCGGACGCCACCAGCTTCGCCAGAGTCTGGCGGTCGATCATACCGCACGTCCGATGTGGACGATCCGGTTGACGTAGATGCACGGTGTCACAACGTGTTCCGGGTCGATGGCTCCGAACTCCTCGACCTGCACCACCGTCGTCGTGGCGGCGGCCGCCATGATCGGCCCGAAGTTGCGCCCGGTCTTGCGGTAGACGAGGTTGCCGTGCTCGTCGGCCCTGTGCGCCTTGACCAGCGCGAGATCGCCCTTGATCGGGTACTCCAGCACGTACCCCTTGCCGTCGATCACGCGGGTCTCCTTGCCTTCCGCCAGCGTCGTGCCGTACCCGGTGGGCGTGAAGAACGCCCCGATGCCCGCACCACCGGCCCGGATCCGTTCGGCGAGATTGCCCTGCGGCACCAGGTCGAGCTCGATCCGTCCCGCCCGGTACGCCTCGTCGAAGTGCCGCGAGTCGACCTGCCGCGGATACGAGCACACGATCTTCGCGACCCTGCTCTCGCGAATCAGCGCCGCGATCCCGTTCTCCCCGGCCCCGGCGTTGTTGCTCACCACGGTGAGCTCCTTCGCCCCGCTCTCGAGCAACGCCTCGATCAACTGCACCGGCTCCCCCGCCGGTCCGAACCCGCCGATCAGGACGGTCGCCCCGTCGGGCGTGTCCGCAACGGCTTCTTGCGCGTTCACGCGTCCTCCTTCAGGACCTGCCGCGCGACCGCGAACGCGTGGTTCGCCGCGGGCACACCGCAATAGATCGCGCTCTGCAAGATCACCTCACCGATCTCGTCCTCGCTCAAACCGTTGCGCCGCGCCGCCGCGACGTGCAGCTTCAGTTCCTCCCAATGCCCCAGCGCGATCAACGCCGTGAGCGTGATCGCGCTGCGCATCCGCCGGTCCAGCCCTGGCCGCGTCCAGATCTCGCCCCACGCGTACCGGGTGATGAACTCCTGGAAGTCCCGCGTGAAGTCGTCCGGGGTCACCCTGTCGACGTGCGCGTCCCCGAGCACCTCGCGCCGAACTTTCATGCCGTCGTCGTAGGACACCGCATCTCCTCGAGCACCTGAACCACCATCTCCGCCACCGCCGCCGGATCCTCGGCAGGCGGCAAATGCCCGCACCCGCCGAGCACCCGGTCCGCGATGCCGGGCGACACCACAACGTCGTGCTCCCCCACCAGCACCCGCACCGGCTTGACCGCCGCACCGGCCTCGAACTCGGCCAACGCCTCGCACGCCACCGCGTAGGACTCCTTGTCCGCATCGGCCAGCGCCCGCAGGAGAGCTCCCGCGATCCGCGGCGCCCGTTCGACAAATCCCGGCGCGAACCACCGCTGAGCCGATCCCTCCACCATCACCGGCGTCCCCGCCCGCCGCACCAGCGCGGCCCGCTCGTGCCACATCTCCGGCAGCCCGATCCGCGGCGCGGCACCGATGCAGACGACCGCCTCGAACGGACTTTCGTGCCGTGTGGCCAGCTCGAACCCGACGGCGCCGCCGAACGACACTCCGGCGTACGCGACGCGCCGCCCACCAGCCAGCGCCTCGACCCGTTCGGAGAGCTCGCCGGCGATGTCCCCCACGGTGAACGGCCGCGTCGCGGGGTGGCCGGCGCCGTGGCCGGGCAGGTCCCAGCCGATCACCTCGAACTGCCCGCCGAGCACCATCGCGCAGTCACGCCACAGCAGAGCCACCGACGTGCCCAGCGACGGCCCGACCACCAGCAGCCGGTCCGAGAGCTCGGATCCAGCAAGCCGCGTCAGGCTCAGCTCAACGGTCATCTCGCCACCTCTTCAGAACCTCGTCCACGAACGACTCCGCTGCCCCGAGGTACGAAGCCGGATCCGTCCCGCCGCCCCGCTCCGCCAGCAGCTCGCCCGCGACCCCGGCAGCCCGGCGCGCCATCACGTCCGCGTGCACCTCAAGCCCTTCGACCAGCTCAGCGGCCTGCGAAGCCGCCACGACCGCCAGTTCCAGCAACGACCGCAACGCCGGCCACTCCGCGTGCCAGGCGCCATCAGGCCGCTCATCGACAGCCCGCGCCGCACACAGGTGCAGCTGCGCCCCCAGCTGCGGAGTCTGCAGAGCGGCACTGTTCACCAGCACCGACAACACCGGGTTCCGCTTGTGCGGCATGGTCGACGACCCACCCCGCCCCGCCACGGCGCCCTCGGACACCTCACCGATCTCGGGCCGCCCCAACGTCAGCAGATCAGCGGCCATCACCCCGAGCGCGTCGCACACACGCACCAACGCATCTCCGACACGCGTGACCGGAGCGCGATACGTGTGCCAGGGCATCCCCGGCCACACCAGTCCCAGATGGCCCGCGAAAGCCGAAGCCGCCGCGACCGGATCCACGACCGAAGCCGCACGGGACAACGTGCCCGCCGCTCCCCCGCACTGCACCGGCAGGTTCCGCGACACGACCTCCAGCTCCTCCAAGGCGTCCAGCACGCCCACCAGCCACCGCGCGGCCTTGAGCCCGAACGTGATCGGCACGGCGTACTGCGTCAACGTCCGCCCCGCCATCACGCTGGACCTGTGCTCCTCAGCCAGCCCTGCCAGAGCATCGGCAACCCGCCCCAGGTCCGCGGAGACACGCTCCACCACGCCGCGTGCCAGCAGCATGAGAGCGGAGTCGAGCACGTCCTGACTGGTCAGTCCGGTGTGGACAGGATCGGAAACCCGTGCGCGCAGAGCCGAAACCAGCGGCAGCACCGGATTGCCCGCGGCCTCGACCTCGACCGGGTCCAACGACGGCACCCAGTCACCCAACGAGAGCGAGGTGCCGAGAACGCGCGCCCACGCGACCTCCACCTGCAGCATCGCCCGCACCAGCGCCTCGTCGTCGACCAGGCCTGCGGCGCGATGCGAACCGGGCAGCACGATCAGTTCCGCGGAAACCGGAAGAAGACCGTCTCGGACGGCCCCTGCAGGTGGATGTCGAACCGAAGACGGCCGTCGTCCTCGCGCGACGCCACCAGCCCGTCCACCGCACCAGCGGCCCCAGGCAGGTAGATCCGCGTGAACAACCGGTCGAGCAGCCCGCGTGCGAACACCGTGACCGCGAAGAACGGCAACCCTGGCTCAACGGTGCTGAACCAGTAGTGCCCGGCGCGATCGGTGCAGCACCGACCCCACCCCGTGAACCCGGCACCCTTGCGCCGCAACGACCCGCTAACCGAAGGCACCACGCCGGAAGCGTCGGCCTGCCGGATCTCGATCATCGCGTCCGGCACCGGATCGCCGGCGCCGTCGTAGACGTTCCCGTGCAGCACAACGGATCCGGCAGAGCCGAAGGGCACCAGCTCGGAGTCGCCGGGAAAGGCCAGCGCGTGGTGGAAGAACGGGCCGACCGTCTGTCCAGGGGTTTCAGTCATCGGACGGCTCCATGTGGGTCGCGTGGCTACCGGTCAACACGATGTCCCAGCGGTACCCGAGCAGCCACTCGTGCTCGGACCGCGAGTGGTCGTACGACGCGATCAGCCGGGACAGGGCCGCCGGGTCGGTGATCGACTGCGCGATCGGGTCCAGCGCCAGCAGCTGGTCGCCGGGGAAGTACATCTGGGTGATCAGGCGCTGGGTGAAGTCGGTGCCGAACAACGAGAAGTGGATGTGCGCGGGCCGCCAGGCGTTGTGGTGGTTGCGCCACGGATAGGGGCCCGGCTTGATCGAGGTGAACGAGTACCAGCCGTCGTCGTCGGTCAGGCAGCGGCCGACGCCGGTGAAATGAGGGTCCAGCGGCGCCGGGTGCTGGTCGCCCTGGTGGGAGTAGCGACCGGCGGCGTTGGCCTGCCAGATCTCGACGAGCTGGCGCCGCACCGGGCGGCCGTCGCCGTCGAGCACGCGGCCGTGCACGCGGATGCGTTCGCCGATCGGCTCGCCTCCGCGCTGGACGGTCAGGTCGGCCTCGACGGGATCGACGTCGGAGTGGCCGAAGACCGGGGCGAGCAGCTCGGCGCCCTCGGGGTCGACGAGCAGGAGCTCCTTGGTCGGGTGGCGCAGCAGGGTGCTGCGGTACGGCGGGAAGTCCAGCAGCGGCGCACCCGTCGGTGAGTCGGCCTGGATCTTCGCGATCTCGTCGCTGATCTCGTGCTGGCTGGTCGTCACAGGACCAAACGCTAGGGACGTGCCCTCGGCGGCGTCGACTGAAGGTTTCCGGTGAACGGAAAGCGCTCCAGCTTGACGCAGTCGAGACGACCGCTCATATTGGAAGGATGCCCAGGGCCAGTGTGCGAGAGCAGATCGTCGACGCCGCGTTCGAGCAGTTCCACCGGCACGGCTACAACGCGTGCGGCGTCAAGCTGATCACCGACAGCGCCGGCGTCCCCAAGGGCTCGTTCTACAACCACTTCGAGAGCAAGGAAGCGCTCGCTCTCGTCGTGATGGACCGCTACGGCGAGACTCGGCACCTCGACAAGCTCGCCGACGCGTCGAAGCCGCCGTTGGTCCGGCTACGCGGCCACTTCGAGGCGCTCGGGCAGGACATCGAGGACTTCGGCTACGAGCGCGGATGCGTGTACGGCAACTTCAGCACCGAAGCTGCCGACCACATCCCGGCCATCCGCGAAGGCGTCAGGGAGGCCCTCGACCTCTGGACGAACGCGATCACCGCGACGATCCGCGAGGCCCAGGAGGACGGGTCGCTGACCTCGGCCCAGGAGGCGGAGATCCTGGCCAGGTTCCTGGTCAACGCCTGGGAGGGTGCGATCGTCGGCGAACGAGCGGCCAAGGACGGGTCCTCCTTCGCCACGTTCTTCACCGTCGCGTTCGAGGTCGTCCTGCGCTGAGCCCGCGAAAATGACCGGTCGTCTCAAATGTCGGCCACACCCTTGACTCGGTCTAAGACGACCGGTCATATTGAACTCATGAGCGACATCAAGCCCCGTTTCCGCACCATCGACGGCCTGTCGATCCGCTACGCCGAGAGCGTCAGCGACAAGCCCCACGCCCTGCTGCTCAGCCCGTGGCCGGAGAGCCTCTTCGCCTACGACGCGACCTGGTCACGCCTCGCCGACCACGCGAGCCTGATCGCGGTCGACCTGCCCGGTTTCGGGCATTCCGAACTGCGCGAGGACCTGCTCTCCCCGAGCAGGATGGGCGAGTTCATCGTGCGCATCGCCGACGAGTTCGGCCTGACCAAGCCCCACGTGGTCGGCCCTGACATCGGCACGAGCGCGACCCTGTTCGCCGCGGCGGCGGCACCGGACCGGTTCCGCAGCGTCACCATCGGCAGCGGCGGCTCCGCGGTGCCGACGGACCTCGGCACCCCGCTGCACGAGTGGGTGCACGACGAGGATCTCGCGCCGTACCGGGCGTTGGGACCCAAGGACATCGTGAACGTCGCGATGAACGCCATCGAGGGCTACGAGCTGCCGGACGTGGTGCGGCAGGACTATCTCGCCGCGTACCAGGGTCATCGGTTCGTCGAACAGATGGCGTACGTGCGCGCGTACCCGGCGGAGCTGCCCGCTCTCGCCGAGCTCCTCCCCGGCATCACCACGCCCGTGCAGCTGATCAACGGCAAGCACGACTCGGTGGTGCCGCTGCCGAACGTCGAGTACCTGCACGAACGGCTGCCGAACAGCAGGCTCGACGTGGTCGAGGCCGGCCACTTCGTGTGGGAGGAGAACGCGGACGAGTACGCCAGGATCGTCACCGAGTGGTGGCAGGCGAACTGAGCTACCCCCTGGTGCAGGCGGTTCCGTTGAGCGTGAACGAGGCCGGCGCGGAGTTGGCTCCGTTCACCGAGCCGTTGAACCCGAGCGTGACCGAGCCGTTGGACACGATCAGCGCGTTGTAGGCGGCGTTGGTCACGCTCACATCCGCGCTCGACTGGGACACGGTGGCGTTCCACATCTGCGACACGGTCTGACCGTCGGCGAACCGCCAGCGCAACGTCCAGCCGTCGATCAGCGCGCCACTGACGTTGCGCACGGTCACGTCGGCTTGGAAGGCGCCGGGCCACTCGCTGTTGACCCGGTAGACGACGACACACGGTGGCGCGGGAGGAGGAGGCGGCGGCGGATTGGTCGACGTCGACACGGGCGGCGGAGCGGGCGACGTGGAACAGTCCTTCGCCCACAGGCCGAGTTTCGCCTGCGCCGCCTTGGTTTCCGCCGCGGTCAGCGGGCCGCCGTCGACGCCCGTGGTGCGCAGGATGCCGTTCGTCACGGCCAGCAGCGCGTAGTCGGTGCCGTCCTGGAGCATCAGCGAGATCTCGCCCGGCGTGATGCTGCTGACACGGACTTCCTTGTCCAGCAACGTCTTCGTGGCGAACTCGAGTGCCGCGGCCGCACCGCACGACGCCGGTTCGGCGAGCAGCGAGATGCGGGCGCGCGTGCCGTCCGCAAGCTCGACGGTGCGGCCGTCCACAACAGCACGCACCTTTGTGGACGGCGCGTTCCCCGCCGGCGAAGCAGATGTGGCTCGTGGTACGGGAAAGGGCGTGCCGCCGTGCTCGGCCGTGCAGGCGGCGGTGAGCAGGGTCATCAACAGCACCAACAAGTGCTTCCGTGCTGCCATTGGGCAAATTTATCGCCGGTGGAAGCATGCGCAATCGGCTGTTCGGCGTTGATCAACTCTGGCGTTCAGAGTCTGTCATCGGTGAAGAACCGATGTTTGGCCCGACGTTCGTGCCGTCGTTGATCCAAAAGGACGCGCGGCCCGGCCATCTGTGCGAGCGTGAAGAGGCCACAGTCGCCGTTGCGCGGATGGTTCCCCGCCGTTCACCGGCTCGTGGTGATCAACCGAAATGATCACGGGGTTCCCTGCCCCCTGCCGATGGAGGTCTCACGTGCAAGCCCTGCAACCGCACTGGACACGTCGCATGCTCGCCGCCCTCGCCGTCGTCGCGTCCGTGCTCGGCGTGACCACGGCCGTCGCACCCGCCGCCGACGCGGCGGTCTACAGCTCCTGCACGCAGTCGCGCTGTTCCGCGGCACGCTCCGCCAACTCGACGTGGTCGTCGAAGAGCTACCCGAGCTCGCGCGGCTGGTACAGCTGGCCGAACGGGCAGTGCAACTTCGCGGGCGGCACCTTCCAGAACCGCGAGGGCCAGCTCCCCGCCGGCCACCGCTACCAGGAGTTCGACGTCTACCCGCGCACCTGCAACGCTTCCCGGGACGCGTACCGGATCGTCGTCGACCGCACCAACGGCTCGGTCTACTTCTCGCCCGACCACTACAAGAACTTCTACCGCCTCTGATGCCTCACCGGGCGCTGCGGTCGATCCACGACCGCAGCGCCCGCCAGGTGTGCGCCCAGCCTCACTTCCCCAGCGCGCCGAGGACGCGTTTGAGCGAGCTGTCCGGGGTTTCGACGGCCGAGTCGAGCACCAGGTGCTCGTCGTCCCACGCCTCCCAGAGGCCGCGCATCCGCTGCACGTGCGTCCACGGAACCGTTGCGTGCCAACCAGGAATGCCCCGGTCGCGACCCTCGACCCGCTCGCGATGCAGGGTTTCGTCCGAGCAGACGCACTCGACGCCGACGAACACGCCGCCGAGCCGTTCGGTGAGCTCACGAAAGCGTTCGCGTACCTCACGGGTGTGCCCGGCCGCGTCGACGACGACGTCGATCCCGAGTTGAACGTGCCGGGCGGTCGTGGCGAAGAGGTTCAGGTCCACCAACGCCCACGCGGTCTCGTCGCCCAGGTCGAACGGCGTCATCGTGCCCAGCACCCAGTCCATCGAGACGATCGGCCTGCGCAGAGTCCTGGCCAGCGACTCCGCGAGCGTGCTCTTGCCGGTGCCGGGAACGCCGGCGACCAGCACGACCCTGGGACTCTCCGCGGTCGGTTCCAGGTCCAGATATCTGCGGTAGGCACGCTCGGTCATTCCCCTACCTAAACATCGATGGGGGCGCCCATGATCGCTGTTCGCTCTCGGGGCAATCCGTGCTGACACGACCCTCACGGGCGGTTTCGTAGCCTCGGTACGTCAACCGCCGCTGAGAAGGAGCACGTGTGCCGAGGTTTGCCCTGGTCCTGGCGTTGCTGACGGCGCTGGCCGCGTGCACTTCGGCCCCGTCCGCACCCGCTCCCGCACCCACGTCCAGCAGCACGCAGCCACCGCAGCAGCAGGTCTACGTGTCCATCGGCGACTCCTACGCGACGGGCTTCGGACCGGGTGGCACCGCCGAGAGCTTCGCCCAGATCGTCGCCAAGCAGTCCGGTCTCAAGCTGATCAACCTCGCCTGCAACGGCGCCACCTCCGCCGACCTCGCCACCAAGCCGGCGTGCGGGTCCGACGCGGGCGGCAAGACCCAGCTCGACGCGGCCGTCGAGGCCTTGCGCGGGGCGAAGGCCGGCCTGGTCACCGTGGTGATCGGCGGCAACGACCTGGCACCGTGCGCGTTGTCGCAGGAACCGCTGCAGTGCGCGACCAGGACCGTCGCCGACATCAAGACCAACGTCGCGGGCACGCTCACCAGGCTGCGGGAGGCCGCACCGGACGTGAAGATCGTCGGGCTGACCTATCCGGACGTGTTCCTCGGCGCGTGGGTGAACCCGTCGTTTCCCAACGGCAAGAACCTCGCCACGCTGTCCGTCTCGATGTTCCAGAACTTCAACTCGGAGATCACCGCCGAGTACGGCAGGTTCGGCGCGAAGTTCGCCGACGTCACCCGGGCGACCGGCGGCTACGGGGCGCTGACCGAGCTGACCCAGGACCCGAAGTACGGCCGGATCCCGGCCTCGGTCGCGAAGGTGTGCACGCTCACCTACTTCTGCGACCGCACCGACGTGCACCCGACGCCCGCCGGTCACCAGGCGATCGCCGACGCCGTCACCGCCGCTGGTCGCTGAACTCCGCACGCACTGTCGTCCCTTCGCCGGGCGGTGACCGCACG
>NZ_VSRL01000286.1 GCF_012184385.1 Lentzea indica | reverse complement strand
CAGCGTGTACCAGTTCTGGCCGGGCAGGTAGATGCCCTGCTGGTCGCCCTGGTCGAGCTTCGCGGTGGCGGCGAGCCACTCCTCACGGGTCTTGGGCGGCGTGACCCCGGCGGCCTCGAACAGGTCCTTGCGGTAGATCACGACACGGTTGGCCGCGTAGAACGGGACGCCGAACTGCTTGCCGTCCACCGCGCCGGGTTCGGCGAGGCCGGGAATCCAGTCCGCGCCACCGAGTTCGCTCTTCTTGGCGGACAGGTCCGTGACGCCCTTGCTGGCGACGTACTGCGCGACCTGGGTGTTGCCGACCTCGATCACGTCCGGCGGATCGGTGCTGGCCAGCGCACTGGTCACCTTCTGCGTGATGCCGTTCCACTCCTGGATCTGGATCTTGAGGTCCAGGTCGGCGTGATCGCGTTCGAACTCGCTCTCGAACCTGGTCACGAAGTCGTCCGTGGCCGTGTCCTTCATGAGCCACACGGTGATCTCCTGCTTCTCACCTCCTCCCGCGGACGTGCCGCAGGCGGACAACGTGAGCGCCAGGACCAGCAGGGCAGCGGAGCGCGACACGACTCACCTCTCACCGTGATGTGACCAATTGGTCAGGTCCGATGGAATGCCTAGAAAGTGGCATAGACCACTTCCGAGGTCAATACCCAGCTCTGACCCGTGAGAGCGCTCCCGACCGCTACTTACCAGTGGTATGACATACTGGCCGCCGACGAAGCGGAGAGGCATGGGCGAAGCGATCCTCAAACGCGAGCGGGTCCGCGACTACCTGCTCGAACTCATCGAGACCCACCCGGCGGGAGCCCCGATCCCCGCCGAACGCGTGCTGTGCCAGCAACTCTCGGTGTCCCGCCCCACCGTGCGCTCGGCCGTGGAGGAACTGGTCAACACCGGCCTGCTGATCCGCCAGCACGGCCGCGGCACCTTCGTGGCGCGCGCCAAGATCACCCAGGAAATGGTCTCCGGCACGGGTTCCATGTCGCTCCCCCAAGCCTCGGGCACGTGGGAGAGCCGGGTCCTGGAACACGCCCGCATCCCCGCCGGCGCCCGAGTGGGCCGCCGCCTGCACCTCTCCCCCGCCGCCGAGATCCACTACATCGCCCGCCTGCGCCTGGTCGACGGCGAGCCCATGGCGCTGGAGTACCTGCACGTCCCCGCCGCCATCGCGCCCGGTTTGACGTTGCACGACATGGAGTCCGGCGACTTCTACGAACGCCTGCGCGAGCACGGCGTCCACGTGAGCGAGGCCATCCAGTCGATCGAGCCGACCGTGACGAACGAGTCCGAGGCCGCCCTGCTCGGCGTTCCCGAACTCGCGCCGGCGTTGTTGTTCGAGCGGCTCACCACGGACGCGGAGGGGCGCCAGGTCGAGTACGTGCACTCGATCTACCGGGGCGACCGGTACCGGATCGTCTCGCGGCTGACCTTGGGCGCTTCGCCGCGCAACACGGTGGACGTGCAGGCGCGGTTCGGCAACGACCCGTTCTAGATCAGCAACTCATCGTCGTCGTTCAGCAAGATCACGCCGTGCAGCAGGCCTTGCAGGTACGCGATGTTCGGCACGGCGCGTCCGTCCGGCCGCTTCCCGACGCTCGCCAGCAACCCGTAAGCGCTGATCGCCTGCAGATGGCTCAGGTCGTCGAAGACTCGTGGAAACCGAAGTTCCACAGCTTCCGCCGCACGGTGTCGTCAGCGTCGTACAACGTCATCGCCAGGTCGACCTGACGGTCCAACGCCTCCGCCACACAACTGTCGAGGTAGCCGATCAGGTCGTCGTACCACTCCTGCTTGGCGAGAAGCTCGTCGGCGACGCGCCTCATCGTGGTGCCCCACGCCCTCCAGGATCGTCACGAGCCGCGGCGGCAGCCCGAGCCGTTTGCCGATGGACGTGGCCGCGACCGCGTCCGGCGGGCTGATCACCGCGCCGAGCGCGAGCGCGGCCGCGAACCCGATGTCGGGCAGCAGCCACCAGATCAGCAGCCCCGTGCCGAACGCGGAGACGGCGACCAGCAGCACCGACAGCGAACCGATCGTCTTGAGGTTGCGCCGGAAGTCCACGATCGGCACGTTCACCGCCGCCGCGTAGAGGATCGGCGGCAGCACCACCACCAGGATCAGCTCCGGCTCCACGAACACCCGCGGTGCGCCGGGCAGCTGACTGCAGGCCATGCCCACGAGCACCAGCAGCACGGGCGCCGCGACGCCCAGCTTGGGAGCGAGGTACGACACCGCCACGATGATCAGCACCGCCGCCACGGCGAGCAACGCCAGTTCCTGCATGACGTGCAGTTTGTCTGACGTAGACGGATCTTGCCCGTGAAGCAATGAGGGAAATCCCCTGGTGCTGCTCACACCGGTGGCGTGGTCCCCTGCGCTGACCGGAACGTCCGGTGCCAGAAGGGGGAGATCGAGATGAACAGGCAGAGATGGGCGGCGGCCGCACTCGCCGCCGGCTCGCTGCTGGCGCTCCTGCCAGGCCAGGCGTCGGCAGCCCCGAGGCTGTCGGTCGACGACGCCATCCCACCGGTGGCGGACCGCCTCTACGAGCTCGGTGCCAGCCGTGGCTTCACCAGCCAGCGCACCGACTACCAGCACCGTTCGATCACCGTCCGCTGGTCCGGCGACGTCCCGCAGGACGTCCGGAGCTACGCCGACTCCAAGCCCAACGGCGTCACGATCACGATCGTGCCCGGCGCCAAGTACTCCCGCGCCGAGGCCGACGCGGCCCGCACCCGCCTGCAGACCAGCGAGTACGGCCGTCAGCTCGGCATCGTCTCCACGTCGCTGCGCCAGGACGGCAGCGGCATCGACGTCGGCGTGGCGAGCACGTTCTCGGCTTTCGCCGCGGACGAGGCGAAGCAGGTCGCGGGCATCGAGGACGTGCACATCAACTACGGCACCAACGCGCCCGAGGGCTACTCGCGGCCCAACGACGCGGCACCGTGGAAGGGCGGCGCCAGGATCCGGCACGCCGGCCGCGGCTCCTGCACGTCCGGTTTCGCGGTGCTCAGGGGCAGCGTCGGCAAGCTGATCACCGCCCGCCACTGCGATCCGGGCGCGAACGCAGCGGTGACCGACGGCGCCGGCCAGCAGATCGCGCCGGGTGACGCGTCCGTCGCGGGCATCGCCGCCGTCGACTCGCTGATGATCGACCCGTCCGCGTCCCCCGCCACCACGCCGAAGATCTACCGCGGCGCGTGGAGCAGCAACACGACGTCGACGGTCAAGAACTGGGCCTCGAACTGGCCGGGCGACCCGGTCTGCAACTCGAGCTCCAGCACCGGCGAGCACTGCGGTGAGGTCTACGACGACAGCCAGAACATCAGCTTCGGCGGCGTCACCGTCAACGTCATCCAGGTGAAGGCGACGTCGGGGATCATGGGCGGCCAGGGCGACAGCGGCGGTCCGATGTTCAAGAAGCTCTCCAACGGTGTGCAGGCGCGCGGCATCCTGCTCGGCCCGGACACGGACTACGCGCAGACGACGTCGTGCGGCACCACCGCACCGGACGCGCAGGGGATCTACTGCTCCCGGTACATCAACTACGTGCCGATCAGCACGATCCTCAACGCGTGGGGCGTCAGCCTCGAAGTGGGCTGATCTCAGGCAGGACGTGACGGCCTTCGCGATCGGTGCTCAAGCACAGCGAGCAGATCTCTCCCCCGATCGCGCTGGCCGTCATGTCCGGCCGCTCGTAGGACTCGCCGCACTCCACGCAGTCGTACAGCGTCCCGCTCGGGTTCCCGCCGGCGTCCAGCACCGGCTCCGCGATGCCGTCGTCGTTGCGGCGCAAGTAGAACCGGCCTCGGGTGAGCACCGCGATCAACGGCGTCAGCACGATCGGGATGCCGACCGCGACCAGCGGCGAGTAGGGCTGGATCGCCGCGCCGAACAGTCCGAAGTAGACGGAGATGGACAGGATCGACGACGCCAGGAACGACCCGACACCCACCGGGTTGACCGCGTACAGCATGCCCCTGCGGAACTCCGGCTGCTTCGGCGACAGCTTCAGGACGTACTTGTTGATCGCGATGTCCGTCGCGACCGTGACGACCCAGGCCATCGCGCAGTTCGAGTAGAAGCTCAGGACCTTGTTGAGGAAGCTGAACATGTCCGCTTCCATCAGGACCAGCGCGATCGCGAGGTTCACCAGCACGAACACCAGCCGGCCAGGATAGTGCTTCGTGACGCGGGTGAACGAGTTCGTCCACGCCAGCGACCCCGAGTAGGCGTTGGTCACGTTGATCTTCACCTGGCTCAGCACCACCAGCACGAGCGCGAGCGGCACCACCAGCCACGGCGGCATGAACTGCTTGAACACTCCGGTGAACTGCTCGATCGGCTCCACCGCCGCGACCTTGCCGACCGCGTCGAGCACGTAGACCGCCATGAACACGCCGATCGCCTGCTTGATCGCGCCGAAGACCACCCAGCCCGGTCCGGCAAGGACCATCGCGGTCCACCACGCCCGCCGGTTCTGCTCTGTGCGCGGCGGCATGAACCGCAGATAGTCGATCTGCTCGCCGATCTGCCCCATCAGCGACAGGCACACGCCGGCACCGAGCATCACCGCCGCCGTGTTCACACCGCTGTCCCCGTAGGCGAGCCACCGGCTCACCGAGTCCGGGTCCGCGACGACCAGGTACACCAGCGGCGCCACCATCAGCACCAGCCACAGCGGGTTGGTCCAGCTCTGCAGCTTCGCCAGCACCTTCATCCCGTAGATCACCAGCGGGATGATCACCAGCGTGGACGCGAGATACCCCAGCCACAACGGCAGGCCCATCGCGTACCGCAGGCCCTGCGCCATGATCGAGCCTTCGAGCGCGAAGAAGATGAACGTGAAGCTCGCGAAGATCACGCTCGTGATGACGGACCCGTAGTAGCCGAACCCGGACCCGCGCGTGATCAGGTCGAGGTCGATGTTGTACCGCGCCGCGTAGTAGGCCAGCGGAAACCCGGTGACGAAGATGACGATCGCGGCGAACCCGATGGCCAGCAACGCGTTTCCGGTGCCGTGCGTGAGACCGATCCCGGCGCCGATCGAGAAGTCGGCCATGTACGCGATCCCGCCCAGCGCGGACGCTCCGACGACGGCCGGTGTCCAGCGCCGGTACGTCCGGGGAGCGAACCGGAGGGTGTAGTCCTCCAGCGTCTCCTTGGACGCTCCGCGGGCCGGCGCGGGCTCCACAACCTCGTCAACCGTCATGGGTTCTGAAGCTAGGAAGCCCGCGTTTCAGTCGATCACCGCGTGTGTGACGGCCAGGTGACGCTACCGTCTCGGGTCATGGATGATCTGGTGGCGTTCATGAAGGAACGCAGGCGCGCCGACGAAGCAGCCGCGACGGCGTGGGCCGCCCGTGCCGCGACCATCACGGCGTGGGCGCGGAAAGTGGCGACTCTGCTGACCCGTCACGAGATCCCGGCCGAGCAGACGTTGTACGACCGCGTGGGCGACCAGAAGGTGCGGATCGCGGCCGGCTGGCTCGTGCTGACCACCAGGACTCCGAGCGCGGCGCATCCCGGCGTGCTCAAGGACGCGGGAATCCTCCTGACCCCGAGCGCGGAGCTCTGGCAGTACGACAACGAATGGCCGATGTCCGCCCGCCTCACCCCGGCCATCCCCGCCTTCCGCACGGCGGAGGGAGCGGCGTTGATGGCCAGGTGCGAGTGGATCCTCGACAACGTCATCGAGGCGTTCGCGGACACGTTGGACCGCAACGGCATCGACATCGCCGAGCTCGAAGCGCTCTAGCGGGCCAGTTTCCAGATCCGGACGGTGTTGTCGGCCCCACCGGCCGCGATCCGCTCGCCCTCGGGGTCGAACGCCACGGTCTCGATCTGGCCGCCGGCACCGATGACGGTCGCGCGGATCGTCTTGGACGCCACGTCCCACAGCTGGACGAAGTTGCCGAGACCCCAGGCCGCGATCGTCTTGCCGTTCGGGTGGTACAGCGCGTGCGTGATCGTGAGGCCGTCATCGGCCCGGTCGAAGACCGCCTTGCTCTGCGCGGTCGCCACGTCCCAAAGCTGCATGCTGTTCTTGCCGTCGGCGTCGACGACCGCGAGGGTCTTGCCGTCAGGGGAGAACGACGCCGCGCTGCCGGTGGAGTCGTTGATGGTCTTGACGGTCTTGCCGGACGCCGGGTCGGACAGCCGGATCTCCTGGTACTTGGTGCCGCCGTTGACGAGCAGCGAGCCGTCCGGGCTGAACGCGAGCTCGTGGCCGCCGTCGGTGTCGGGCAGGCCGATCTTGACCTTGCGGGTCGCCACGTCCCACACCTTGATGCCGCCGGTGTGGGTCACGCCGACCACGGTCTTGCCGTCCGGGTGGAAGGCCAGGGACTTCATGATGGACCGGCTCTGCTCCAGCCCGCCGATCATCGAGCGGTCGGCGAGGTTCCACAGGTACGTGGTCGCGTCGCCGGTGCGGTTGCCGCCCGCCGCGAGGATCTTGCCGTCGGGGCTGATCGCCACCGCGCACGCCGAGGCGCCGCCCGGCCCGTCCGGGTTCTTGACCGTGCCGACGAGCTTGCCGGTCTCGGTGTCCCACAGGCGGACCACCGCGGCGTCGCGGCCGAGGCCGCCGTCGGCGCTGGCGAGCAGCTTGCCGTCCGGGCTCCACGCGATCGACGTGACCCTGTCCTTGTGGTCGGCCAGCTGGATGTGCTCGGTGATCTCGTCCGGGCGACCGGGTTGTGCCACCGACGAGGTCGTCGACCGCTCGGATCCGCCCTCCTTGTTGGAGAGCTTGTTGTCGTTCGTGGACGGCAGGTCTGCCGCCTCGCCTTTGTCGTTCCTCGAGGTGAGCCACCACGCGGTGCCGCCGCCGATCACCGCGAGCGCGCCGCCACCGGCCAGCAGCAACGTGCGTCTGCTGACCCCGGGTCTGGCCTGAACCGGCAGCACCACCGGCGCACCGGCGAGCAGCGCGAACGCCTGGTCCACCGAGGCGCGTTCGGCGGGGTTCTTGCGCAGCAACCCGGCCAGCAGCGAGGAGAGGTACCCGGCGCGCTGCGGTGGCGGCGGCTCCTGGGTGAGCAGCATCGACAGCGTCGTCATGAAGTCCTGGCCCTGGAACGGGGGCCGGCCCTCGACGGCCGCGTACAGGGTGGCTCCCAGCGACCACATGTCGGTGGCCTGGGTGATCGCCGCGCCGGTGCCCTGCTCCGGCGCCATGTACGCGGGCGTGCCGACGATCGAGCCGTCGGTGGTCAGCGGGACGTCACCGGTCAGCCTCGCGATGCCGAAGTCGGTGATCACGACCCGGTCGCCGGACAGCAACACGTTGGCGGGCTTGAGATCGCGGTGCACGATCCCTGCCTCGTGTGCCGCACGCAACGCGCCGAGCATCGCGTTGGCGACGTAGGCGACCTGGTCGACGGGCAGCGCGCCCCGGGCCTTGATGGCGTCGGACAGCGAGCCGCCCCTGACGAACTCCATCACGATCATCGGGGTGCCGTTGTACTCGACGACGTCGTGCACGGTGACGATGCCGGGGTGGTTGAGCTGACCGGCCAGCTGCGCCTCGCGCATGGCACGCTGGCACAGCAACGCTCGCTGCTGCGCGTCGAGCCCGGCCGGCAGCAGCAGTTCCTTGATGGCCACCTCGCGGCCGATGATCTCGTCACGACCGAGCCAGACCCTGCCCATGCCGCCGGTGCCGATCACCTGAACGAGCCGGTAGCGCTGGGCCACCGGACTTCCCGTCGCATCTGTCACGGCGGGCAGCTTAGATGGGAACACGCTCCCGTTCGCGGGTATCCCTCAACTTCGGGAAGTACCGGAACTGTTGGTAGCAAAGAAACATCGTGCGTGCTCAATCGGTCGACAATGGACCTGTCGCTAGTGGACTCTCGCAACCTCGATCCCGACTTCCCCGAACATCCTGAGCTTGCGCAGCCGGGTGGGCTCGACGGTGAACCCGGCCGCGGCGATTCGCTTCGCCACCGCGTCACCGACGTTGTCCTTCAGATGCTCGCGGCCGTGGTCGTGCAGCACGGCGTCGGCCAGCACCAGCAGGCCGTCCGGCCGCAGCACGCGGCGCACCTCGGCGAGCATCTCGTCCTTCGACGAGGTGTCGAGGTGGTGCAGCATCAGACTGGAGAAGACCCTGTCGAACGAGGCGTCGGGGAAAGCCAGCTCCTGCGCGAACCCCCGGTCCAGCCGCGCCGTCAGGCCCGCCCGCCGCAGCTTGCGCTCCGCTCTGGCCAGCATCTTCAGATCAGGGTCCACGCCGGTGAGCTCGGCGTGCGGGTGCCGCTTTCCGGTCGACCGCAACAGGTTCCCGGTTCCGCAGCCCACGTCGAGCACGCGGTGCCCGTCACGGATCCCGGCCACCACGACCATCTCCTGATGGACGGCGCCCAGCCCGGACACCCGATGAACCATCTCGTAGAGGGGCAGCAGGTAGTGCTTGCCCATGCCGGGCAGGTAGTCACGCTCTTGGGACGATATTTCGGCCATGAACCCATTCTGTCTGGACTTCCAGCACGGTTTCTGTGCCAATCCGTGGTTTGAATGGGACGATCTGACGGTGCGGGCGCAACGAAAACCCCTGAGCGGCGACGGACCGGTGACCTACGCCTGGCAACCGGTGCCCGGCGAGCTGTCCGTGGCGGCCATGCCCCTGGGACACGCCCCCGGCGTCAACGGCGCCTACGAGGCGCACGCGCACGACTTTCCCGGCCTGACCTACTTCTCGGCCGACGGCGGCATCGTGCGCACCGGCAGACAGGTCAGGCATGTCGAGGCGGGCGACCTGTTCGTCATCGCGCCCGGCGACGTGATGGGCCAGGCCCACAGCGACGACCTCGCCGGCGCGCAGGGCTGGGGCGTGTTCTTCGCCGCCGACGCACTCGGCCCGGACACCCCCGGCGCGCACCTGGCGTGGCGCACCCACCCGCTGCTGTTCCCGTTCGTCCACGGCGGGGCGATCGGCGCGTTGCGGCTCAAGGTGCCTCCCGCGGAGCGCAACGAGTGGGTCACCCGGATCATGGCGCTGCACGACGAGCTCCAGCAGCGCCGCGAGGGCTA
The DNA here is from genome assembly GCF_012184385.1 of Lentzea indica. GTDB lineage: Bacteria > Actinomycetota > Actinomycetes > Mycobacteriales > Pseudonocardiaceae > Lentzea > Lentzea indica. The sequence goes on along the minus strand of NZ_VSRL01000286.1, from coordinate 1,624 downwards.
CCGCGAGGCGGTGTCCGCGCACCTCGTGCTGCTGCTCGTCGGGGTGTCACGGCTGGCCGCGGACGTGGTCGGTGATCTGCGCGAGAACGCGGAACCGCTGCTCGCCGAGGTGTTCGACGTGATCGAGCGGCGTTACCCGGAACCGTTGTCACTGCGCGAGGTCGCCGCCGCGGTCAGCATCTCGCCAGGCCATCTGACGTCGACGGTGCGCAGGCGCACCGGCCGCACGGTGCAGGAGTGGATCACCGAGCGCCGGATGGTCCAGGCACGGCGGCTGCTGGCCGTGACGGACCTTCCCGTCGGCGACATCGGGCGGCAGGTGGGATTTCACGACGCCGGATACTTCGCCAGGACGTTCGGCAAGCTGCACGGCATGAGCCCGACGCGTTGGCGGCGGTTCAACCACTTGAACGGCCGCTGAACTCCTGCGAACGGCCTGGCGAGCGGAGGGCGTTTCGCCGGATTCGCCCCTCCCGGTCGTGGCACTGTCGTGCCATGACCGGCGGGAAGCGGATCACCTTGGGCCACCCGGAAAGAGACCTCGCAACGAGGTTTCACGACCTGATGGAAGTGGTCGTGAGGCGGCTGCCGTTCGGTCTCTCCCGCGTCGTCGCGCCCAGCTTCCTCGGCTTCGCGCTGATCAACGGGTTCACGTTCGGCGTCGACCTGCTGCTGCTCACGGCGTTCCGCAGCGGGCTGGGCCTTCCGGTGCCGATCGCCTTCACGATCGCCTACGTGCTGGCGTTCGGGCTGAGCTTCGTGCTCAACCGCGCGCTGAACTTCCGCTCGCACGCACCAGTCGGCCCGCAGGCGGGCCTGTACGCGGTGGCGATCCTGATCAACTACCTGGCGTTCATCCTCGGCGTCGGCAGCGCGCTGACCGCGATCGGCCTGCAGTACCTCCTGTCGCGCATCGTCGCCGGCGCCTGCGAGGCCGCGTTCATGTACAGCGTGATGCGCTGGATCATCTTCCGCGACACCAAGTGACCTACTGCAAGTGACCTACTGGAGGTAGCCCTCGACCTCACCGGCGGAACGGACCGGGACGCCGTCCGCGTCCCCGCCGAGCGAACGTGCCGATCGGCGTCGCCGCAGGAGGTCCCAGCACTGGTCGAGGGCCACCTCCAGGGCCCGCAGCCGGGCGTGCTCCTCGTCCGACGTGATCTCGCCGGCGGCGAGCTGCTGGCGCAGCGCGTGCTCCTCGTCGACCAGTTCGTTGATGCGGCCCAGCACGTTCTCGTCGCTCATCTGTGCCTGTCCCGTCTCGAAGCGGCTGATCTTCCCCGACTCTACTTTCAGTGGAGGGCCACCAGACAGATGCCGTAAGCGACCAACGCGGCACACGCCAGGAAGCTCACAGCAGGCACTACGCGGTGGCCTCGGTCTGCGATGGCGATGCCGGCGGAGAACAGTGTCACGACGCCCGCGCCGAGCACGAGCGAGACTCCCAGGACCTGTCCCAGTCCGGTCCAGTCGATGTGCACGGCACGGCTCCTCACGCGTTGACGTTGTGCGCGCCGACGGCATTGCGGCGCGACAGGACCCACGCACCCGGCCCCGACCAGCGCGCCACCGACCGCCACCGCCAGCACACCGGCGGTCCCCTGCGCCGCGGTCCGGCCGG
>NZ_VSRL01000285.1 GCF_012184385.1 Lentzea indica | reverse complement strand
CGCGTCCGCGGACGCGGACGGCGGTGTGGTGGTCGTCGCGAACGCGGGCGCTGACGCCGATGTCGCGGTGGGCGTTGCCGCTGACGCCGATGTCGCGGTGGGCGTCGGCGTTGCCGCTGACGCCGATGTCGATGTGGACGTCGCCGCGGGCATCGGGTTGGGCATCGGGCTGGACGTGGCCGCTGCGGTGGGCCTCGACGCCGAGTTGGCCCTCGCCCTCGGCCTGGGTGCGGCGGTCGACGCCGAGGCGATCGTCGTCGCGGACGTGGACGCCTCGGGCGACGCCATGAGCGAGGTGCCGGACGTGGACGCGGACGCTGCGGGCAACTGCCCGGCGGACGCCGCTGACACCCCGACCGGTTCGGCCATCACGGTCTGATCGGCGCCTGAACACCGGTCGTGAGTTGCCGGTCGAGCGGGTGCGGTGGGCTCCATCTCACCGCACCCGTGTCAGGTGCCGTCACATGTCGTTGGTGAGGTGAGCGCAGTGGTGGCGAGGATCATCGTCAACAAGACCGACGATCTGGACGGGACCAGCAGTGACGACGTGTCCACGGTCTCCTTCGGCGTGGACGGGGTTCACTACGAGATCGACCTGAGCACGGCTCACCAGGAGCAGCTCCGCGCCGCACTGGCGCCGTTCCTCCCGGCGGCACGCCGGGTGGAGTGGGGCGCCGGTGGTTCCTACTCCACCCACGACGAGCTCATGTACCGCATTCGTTCGTGGGCGCAGGAACAGGGGGTCGTCCTGTGCGGCCGAGGTCGTGTCCCGAACGCGGTGATCGAGGCTTTCAAGGCCGCGCACGAAAGTTGTCCGGACGACATCACACAGCGGTGTGACGGTCTCCTCGAACCACCTCCCAAGCCCGAGTGAGCGCTGTCCGAGTGCGCTGCCTCGGCACTTCGACGTGCCGCGGTACGGCTGGCTTCCGCTTTCGCGTGGGCTGCGGCTTTGGTCGCGCCGCCAGCCTCAGAACGGATCCGCACGTGAGGAGCAAGATACCGATGAGCGTCAGATCGTAAAGCGGAACGCCCAACGGCTGAACCGATTCCAGTGCATTTGACATCAGAACTCCGAACTCGTGCGGGTCTGTTCGTCAAGGCTACGTCGCGCGCTGGGCGTGTGGTGTCGCGTAAAAGGGTGAAGTCGTAGCGCGTGCTGGTGTGCATCGCTGCTCGTCGTGGCTCGTGTGCCGCTCTGACGTGTGATGAACACGAGATTTCATTCGCACAGAGTCACAAATGTCGCGAAAAATTGAAGTTTCTTTTTTCGAACGACAATCCGGCGCGCTCGGCCCGTTTCGTGGTCAGGTCGGCGCCGGCATCGACGGGACATCGCCGCGGCCGTGCGTCCCCTCGGCTCGTGGCGTGTCCACGGACAGGCGGTGACGGGTGGTCCTAGCAGCTCTCCGTCGCCGCTTCGTCCGTGTTCGTGCTGGTCTTGCGTCACGGCAGGCTGTCCGTGCGGAGCCTTACCGCCTGCGTGCGAGTGCGGCGCAGCCGCTGAAGTGCTCGGGGTTCTGGTCCGGTTCGGTGTCGGCGTCCGGGAGCCAGAGCGGGATGGGGACCAGGCCCGGCTCGCTGACCTCGAACCCCGCCAGGAGGTCGCCGACCTCCGCCGCGCTGCGGAAGGCGAACTCGGGCAGCGGCTTGTTGTAGATGTCGCTGTAGAGCCTGAGGGCGTCGAGCATCCTCTCGTCGCGGTAGGTGTGCGAGAGGGCGACCTGGCACGCCGGTCCCAGCGCGTCCGCATAAGTGGTCAGCAGCTGCGCCGGCCCGGCGGAGTCGAGAACGTGGTGCAGCATGTCGATGGCGAGGAGAGCCACGGGCTCGTCGAGGTCGAGCAGGCCGCGCAGGTCCGGCGAGTCCAGGATCTGTTCGGGCCGGCGCAAGTCGGCGTGGAGATACGTGGTGCGGTCGTCGCCCGCCAGCAGTTCACGCGACTCGGCCACCACGACGGGGTCGATGTCGGTGTAGACCACGCGACACTCTGGATTGACGCGCTGTGCCACCTTGTGCACGTTGCCTGCGGTCGGCATTCCAGAGCCCAGATCGACGAACTGGTGAACTCCGTCGCGCACGAGCCGCGTGACCACGCGGCGCAGGAAGTTTCGATGCGTGCGCACCAGGTACGGCAGTTGGGGCGCGCACAGCGTGAACTGTTCCCCCAGCCGCCGGTCGGCCGCCGAGTTGTGCACGCCGCCCAGCCAATAGTCGCGAACTCGGGCGGTGCTGGGTTTGTCAGGGTCGGCGGCGCCCGGCGCCCAGATGGGCGGCAAGTCCGCGGAGGGGGGTGTTTTCGGATTGATCACACCACGCAGTATGTGCCATCGGCGGCAAGCGCGATGATCATAATGCCCAAAATTGGGGATCAATCCCGCCGGGGGTCTCCGAACCCGGCTCCAGCGAGGTAATCACGCATGCCGGTTTGTTTTCCTCACGACGTGGTCACGGCGCGGCGCACTGCCCCGGAGGTCGACAACATCGGATCGATTCGGATCGGGCGGCAAGGTACTTCAGAGAGTTGACATGGCCAATGGGGGAGATGTTCGGCTGCGCCGTGAACGAGGTGAGCTCCGTTCATTCCCGAGCCTCGGCCTGATCATCCTGTCGTCCCTCGGCCTGGCGTGGCCACCGCTGGGCGTCATCGCTTTCTTCGCTTTCATCGACACCAGCTCGGGCAAAACGGTTTCCAGGTTCCTCGTGCCCGCTGGCCAGGGTGCAGCCGACGCGGTCGGGGCACGGAGGTCACGACGTCGGCGGGAACGGTGACGGTCAACATCACCGGTGCCGACCCGGCCCGGTCGTTCCTCACGCCACCCGCTCGGGATCGGCGGACCGCCGGGCTTCCGCACCCTGGCGCGCAACGTCTCATACGAGGCACCGAGCTCCTCGGCGATCTGCCGCACCGGCCGATCGGTGGACCCGTCACCGATTCGCCGAGGACATCGTGCAGCTGGAGCTGCCGTGGCGGCCGAAGCTCGTGCCGTCCTTGATCTCGTTGCCGCCCAGGGGCCGGAAATTCTGCGGATTGGTCCAGGTTGACCCCGGCACCTCGAGTCCTGACAGCGTGTGCCGTCAGGCGTGAGGATGTCGTTGTGGCCTATCCATCGAACTGTCCGGAGCCGTTCCGCCGGCGGATGATGTTCATCGGCCTGCTGCTGATCGTCGGACCTGCAGTGCTCACGATCCTCCGGACTCGCCGCCTGAAGCGCCGGACCACCACCGCCTGACGGGCGTGGGATGTTCGTCGGGTCGGCACCGAGGCGCGGAACAGGTCCGGCCGGCCGGCTCATGACGTCGTGCTGCGTCGGACCACTGCCTCCACACGGACGTGGCAGGCCCCGGTGCCGGCAGGGGCGCGGAACTGTTTGCCGGCATCGGGGCTTGGTCGTGGGTGGATGTTCAGGGCGTCAGGTCGTTCAGAAGTCCCGGTTGCTCATGAGGTCGTCCTCGGTTGTGTGTCGAACCACAGCCACAGCGCCGCGACGAGCAGAACCGTCGCGAAAACTCCTTGCCACGCGGTGGGTTCCGTGATCATCATGACGAGGTTGACGGCGCTCAGCAGCCCGTAGACCATCGACAGAACGATCTTGACGCGGCGCTTGTCGAAGCCGTTCGCCGAACGCTGCCCGTTGATGCTGGCCATATCGAACCTCCTTTGCGCTCAACGTGTTCGTCAACGGCCGGGGCGGCCGCTGATCCCGCTCTCGACGCGCGGACGCGTGCGCAGCGGAGGCCGGTAGCGGTACCCGATACCGCGCACCGACTCGATCGGCGACGTCGCCGAGTCGTCCCAGCCGAGCTTGCGGCGGAGCCTGAGCACGGTGAACTTCACGCGCTCCGCCCCGATGCCGGTCGGGTCTTCCCACGCCTCGGCGAGGAGCTGGCCGGTGGACAGCGTCGCGCCCGCGTTGCGGGTCAGCATGCTCAGCAACCGGAACTCGATCGGGGTGAGGGACACCTCGCGGTCGTCCACGTGGACGAGCCGGGAAAGAGGATCGATCTTCAGCGATCCGTCGTCGTAGACGCGCTCTGACCACTGCGCCGGGCGCGCCCTTCGCAGCAGCGCCTCGACCCTGGCCAGCAGTTCTCCTGTGGTGAAGGGCTTGGTCAGGTAGTCGTCGGCACCCGCGCGCAGGCCGCGGATCTTGTCCGACTCCTGGTCACGTGCACTGAGCAGCAGGACCGGCACGTCGCCGAGATCGCGGATGCGTTCGAGGACGCTCAGCCCGTCCATGCCGGGCAGTCCGATGTCCAGCACGACGAGGTCGGGCTTGCAGTCGTACACCGCCCGCAGCCCGGCCCTGCCCTCGGACGCGCGGTCCACCTGGTAGTTGTTCCTGGCCAGGAGCAACGCCACGATCCGGGCGATGTCCGGATCGTCCTCGACTACGAGCACTCGTGGCATGGTTCCTCCTGGTGGTTCACGCACGATCAAACGTATGTGCGCAGCTGGAAGATCACCTTCTCGTCATCCGTCCGTGAATTGGCCCTGTTCGCTGTGTGACGAATACGTGCAGGGTGGCCTCAAAACGACGTATGCGTCACGCGAACGGGTGATGGGCGCGGTGATGAAAAGGCGCGACTACTGGCCTGGCGTGACGAGTAGGACCACGAACGTGGCATAGACCATGAACGGCCCGAGCGGCAGGGCGGTACGAGGGCCCGCCCGTCGCACCGCCAGCAGGACCGCGCCGAGAAGTCCACACAGGACGAAGGACAGCACGGTCGCGAGCAGGACGGACTGCCATCCCGCCCATCCCAGCGCCATGCCGAGCGGTCCGGCCAGCTTGACGTCGCCCAACCCCAGATGCCCTGGCCTGATCAGCGCGAGCACCAGGTACCCGCCCGCGAGCGCGGCGCCCGCCAGCAGCGCGCGGAGGAACCGGCCGGGCTCCGAGTTCACCAGCGCCGCGCCTGCCAGCAACGCGGCCAGCACCGGGTAGGCGGGCAGGGTGAGCCGGTCCGGCAGCCGGTACACGATCAGATCGATCGTCGCGAGCGCCACGCACAGGACGGCGAGCCAGGCGAACGCGACCAGCTCAGGCCGGGCCACCGCGTACCCGAGGGCGCCGAGCACCGCCGCGGACGCGATTTCCGTTACACCGCAATGCATTGCTACGCGCTCGTGGCAGGACGGGCAACGGCAGGCGGTCGCGGAGCGAAGCGTGCTCCCGCAGCGCGGGCACGCTGTCCGCTGGGGTGCGTCCGGCGGTACGGAGAGCCGGAAGACCGCGGCGCGAACCCACGGTCCGGCCAGCAGACCCGCAGCGGCTCCGGCCGCAGCCGTCGTGAGATGCACGCCTGAGACGCTAGGTCAGAGTCCACACAGGACCGGGTTTTGTCCTCCATTCGCACTACAAGGCGTCGTCTCCATCGGGCGTTTCGCAAATTCTTCTGGCCGTTCGCCCGCTGTCTGCGGGGGTTGCCCATCCCGCACAGTTGTCCACATCGGGCGGCGATGGACCGCCCAGCCACCGGAGGAGACCGAGATGTTCACCGCAATCGCCTACCTGCAGCTCTGGATCAGCGACCGCTTCGACAACCGCGAGCGCGGCGCCACCGCCGTCGAGTACGGCCTGATGGTCGGCCTGATCGCCGCCGTGGTCATCGGCGTGGTCATGGCGCTGGGCGGTCAGCTCGAAGGGGTGTTCGACGGCGTCAGCGACCAGCTGCCCGCTGTGGCACCTGCCGCAGGCTGACGGGAATGAAGGCGCCGCTCGGAGCCGATCACCTCGGATCGGCTCCTCCGGCGGGCCGCGATCGTGGAGCGGCGGCGGTCGAGTTCGCGCTCGTGCTGCCGATCCTGCTGCTCCTGATGTGCGGCATCGTCGACTTCGGGCGGGCGCTGCACGCACAGGTCGTCCTGACCCAGGCGGCCAGGGAAGGTGCGAGGCTCGCGGCACTGGGTGAACCGGACACGGTCACCCGCACGCTCGACGCCGCCGGAACACTGTCCGCGGTCGCGGTCGACGTGACGGCCTGTCCCACGAACCTCGTGGCGGCGGACGCCGTCGTGACCGTCACCCACGAATTCACCTTCGCCACTCCGATCGGGGCCCTCACCGGCACCTTCGGTGGCGACACGGGCCCGATCACCCTCACCGGGAAGGGAGTCATGCGATGTCTCGGCTGATGTCACGGCTGCGGCGCGACGACCGCGGCGCGGTCACCATGCTGGTCGCGCTCATGCTGGGCGGCGGCCTGCTGCTCGGCGGCGGCGCGCTCGTCATCGACGTCGGCCAGTTGTACAACGAGCGCGCCCAGCTGCAGAACGCGTCGGACGCGGCGGCGCTGGCGCTCGCCCAGGCGTGTGCCGAGGGCACAGGTTGTGCCGGCAGCACCGCGCTGAACTACGCCAACCTGAACTCGAACGACGGAACGTCCACAGTGGATCTGGTCTGCGGCGTCGACGCGAACGGTCTGCTGGACTCCTGCCCCGATGACGACGCCGAGGCGGCGGGTTGCCTCGGCGAGCGGCCGGCGGAGGGCAAGTTCGTCGAGGTCCGCACGAGCACTCGCCAGGCGGACGGATCCACCTTGCTGCCCGCGACCTTCGGGCAGGTTCTGCTCGGCTCCTCCTACCAGGGGCGGGGCGTGGCCGCGTGCACCCGCGTGGGGTGGGGCGGCCCCAGCGCCACCTATGGCTTCGGCGTGACGATCTCGCTGTGCGAGTGGCAGACCGCCACCGGTGGTGGCACCACGTTCGCGCCGGCGACCGGAACGGTCGACGCGAGTTTCGAGCGCGTGCTGATGCTGCACACCACATCGGGAACGAGTTGTTCCGGCAATCCCGCCGGCTGGATCCTGCCCGGTGGCTTCGGCTGGCTGGCCGACGCGACGGGCGCCTGCCAGGCCTACGTCGACCTCAACGGTGTCTACCGCGGTGACACCGGCGTGAGCGCTTCCACTGCGTGCAAAGAGGAGCTTGCCGACGCCAAGACGTACAAGACGACCTTGCTGGTGCCGGTGTACGACGGCGCGGGCGGGACCGGGCACGAGGGGTACTTCCACCTGAAGGGCTTCGCCTCCTTCGTGGTCACCGGCTACCACCTGCCGGGCCTGAAGGCCGCGACTTTCCAGAACCACTGCAGGGGCGAGGAGAAGTGCCTCTACGGCTACTTCACGACCGCCTTGCTGCCCGCCGACGCCGTGCTCGGCGGCCCGGAGATGGGCGCGACCGCCGTCCGCGTGCTCGGCTGACACCGGAGAAGGATCATGAAACGACGCTTGCTCACCATCGGCCTCACGCTGCTGCTCGCCGCGGTCGGCACCATCTCGGTGCTGCTCTACGTGCGCAACGCCGACGCCAGGGCGCTGGCGGGCAAACACGCCGTCCCCGTGGTCGTCGCGGACAAGCGCGTGCCGGCGGGCACGAGCGCGGGCGCCGCATTGCGCGGCGGCCTGCTGCGACTGGAGAAGATGCCCGCCGAGACCGTGCCCGAGAACGCGCTGGAGGAGATCAGCGCGGACCTCGCCAAGCTGGTGGCGACCGCCGACGTCCAAGCGGGCCAGCTCGTGCTGAAGCCCATGTTCGCGGCGGTCAAACCCACGTCGTCCAGTCTCGCGATCCCCGAGGGGAAGGTCGCCGTCACCGTCGAGCTGGGCGCCCCCCAACGGGTGGCCGGCTATGTGAAGGCCGGCTCGCAGATCGCGGTGTTCGACACGCACACCGTCCTCGACGAGAAGTCGAGGACGCCGTCCGGCGCCGGGCTGGAGAAACAGCCCGAGAGCACGCAGGTCACCCGGTTGCTGTTGCCGAAGGTCGAGGTGCTCGCGCTCGGCGCGCCACCGGCCCCGAACGCGAAGTCGGGTGACGGCGCGGGCCAGGGCGGCGTGCTGGTCACGGTCGCGGCGACCCAGGCCGAAGCCGAGCGCCTGATCCAGCGTTCCCAGTTCGGCACCTTGCACTTCGCACTGCTCACCGACAGTTCCCAGATCAGCCAGGGCAACGGCACCGACAGCAAGTCCGTCTTCGACCCGGCCAAGTAGGAGTGGAGAAACGCCATGGCAATCCTGTGCACCAAGACGAAGGCGGTGATTCCGCCGCTGACCGGAGCGATGGGCGGCGAAGTGTCCCATGTGGACGATCTCGCCGCGGCTGACCGGCTGCTCGCGTCCGACGACCTCGAGACTCTGGTCGTCATCGGGTCCGATGTGGACCTGACGGAGGCGTTGAACTTCACCTCGTCCCAACGACTTGCGCGTCCCGCGCTGGGTGTCGTCCTGCTGCGCGAGCGGCTCGAGGTGACCGTGCTGGCCCTCGCGATCCGTGCCGGGGTCCGCGAGGTGGTGCCGGAGTCCGACCTCGACCTGCTCGCCGAGTCCTGCCTGCGTTCGCGGGACCTGTCGCGGGCGACCCCCGCCGGCGTCACGATTCCCGCCCAGCAGTCGGCCGAGGGCAAGGTCGCGGTCGTGTTCGCGACCAAGGGCGGCTGCGGCAAGACGACCACGGCGACCAACCTGGCGGTCATGTTGCACGCGGGCGGTGCCAACCGGGTCTGCCTGGTGGACCTGGATCTCGCTTTCGGTGACGTGGCGATCTCACTTCAGCTCACCCCGGTCCGCACACTGGTGGACGCGGTGGTGATGGACGGCCGGCTCGACGAGACCGGCGTGTCCGGGCTGCTCACGCGCTACCGGCCGGGCCTGGACTGCGTGCTGGCGCCGGTGGAACCCGGTGACTCGGAGCAGATTCCCGCTTCTCTCATCACGGACGTGCTCCGGGTGCTGCGCCGCATGTTCGACTACGTCGTCATCGACACGCCGCCGCAGTTCAACGAGCACGTGCTGGCGGTGCTGGACGAGGCCGACCACCACGTCCTGCTCACCACCCCCGACGTGCCGACGCTGAAGAACCTGCGGCTCACCATCGACATGCTCGACATGCTGTCCTACCCCCGCGACCGGCGCAGCATCGTGCTGAACCGGGAGGACTCGCGGGTCGGGCTCACCGTGGCCGACGTCGAGAGCGTCGTGAAGACCAAGGTCGCCGTGCGCGTACCGGCGAGCCTCGCGGTGACCGCCTCGATCAACAAGGGTGTGCCGATCACCGTCGAGCAGCCCGACCACCCGGTCAGCGCCGCGTTCCGGGAGATCGCCACGCGGATCCTCGCGGGCGCGAAGCACGAGCCGGTCGCCGTCCGCCGCGGGTTGTTCGGGTTGAGGAGGCGGTCCGGATGAGGCTGAGCGACCGGCTGGTTCAGCTGACCGCGCCCGTCCGGACCGAGGGCGAACCGGTGGTGGTGCCCTCCGCCGTGGTGCCCGAGACGCGCAGGGAGCGCAGTCCTGACCACTTCGCCGCGGTCAAGGGCCGGGTGCACGGGGCGTTGCTGGACACCCTGGGCCCCAAGCTCTACGACGAGCGCCTCGACGAGCACGAGCTCGAACTGCGGGTGCGCAACTCGCTGCAGGCCGTGCTCGAGCAGGACGAGACCCCGATGACGCTGGCCGACCGCGGCCGGATGGCGGTCGAGGTCGCCGACGAGATCCTGGGCCACGGCCCGCTGGAGCCGCTGTTGCGGGACCCCGACGTCAGCGAGATCATGGTCAACGGGCCGGACCACATCTACGTGGAGCGCAAGGGAAAGCTCCAGCTGGTCGACGCCGCGTTCACCGACGAGAGCCATCTGCGCCGGATCATCGACAAGATCGTGTCGCGGGTCGGCAGGCGGGTGGACGAGGCGAGCCCCATGGTGGACGCGCGGCTGCCGGACGGCAGCCGGGTCAACGCCGTCGTGCCGCCCATCGCACTGGACGGCTCATCGCTGACGATTCGCAAGTTCGCCACGGACCCGCTCCAGGTCGCGGACCTGATCAGGTTCGGCACGATCAGCCCCGCCGTCGCCGAGCTCCTGTCGGCGTGCGTGCGCGGGCGGCTGAACATCCTCGTCAGCGGCGGCACCGGTTCGGGCAAGACGACGACGCTCAACGTGCTGTCCTCGTTCATCCCCGAAGACGAGCGCATCGTCACCATCGAGGACGCGGCCGAGCTGCAGCTGCGGCAGGACCACGTGCTGCGCATGGAGTCGCGGCCGGCGAACGTCGAGAACCGCGGCCAGGTGAGCATCCGCGAGCTCGTCCGCAACTCGCTGCGGATGCGGCCGGACCGGATCGTCGTCGGCGAGGTCCGCGACGGCGCGGCGCTGGACATGCTGCAGGCGATGAACACCGGGCACGACGGGTCGCTCACGACAGCGCACGCCAACACCCCGCGCGACGCGCTGTCGAGGCTGGAGACGATGGTGCTCATGGCCGGTGTCGACCTGCCCAGCCGCGCCATCCGCGACCAGGTCAACTCCGCGCTCGACCTGATCATCCAGCAGGCCAGGCTGAAGGACGGCACCCGGCGGATCACGCACATCACCGAGGTGGTCGGCATGGAGGGTGACGTGATCACGCTCCAGGACCTCTTCGTGTTCGACTTCGCGGCGGGTGTGGACGAGAACGGGAAGTTCCGCGGCACGCTGCGCTCGACCGGCCTGCGCCCGACCTTCGCCGACCGGCTGGCCGACCACGGCATCCCACTGCCCACCGGCCTCTTCTCGTCGGAGAGGTGACGCGATGATCCAGCGGCTGATCTCGTGCCGCGACCGGCAACCTTCGCCGCGTCTTCCGGCGCTCCGCAGGGCGCCTCGCGGCACCTCCCCACGCCCAGCAACCAACACAGCCAACCAGGACGAGGCCGTGGGGCCGTCCGCCGCACCGACGTAGATCGTGCCGTCGTCCTCGATGGAGATGTCGGCACCGGTCTGCTCGGTGATCGAGTTGATCATCTTGCCCTTCGG
>NZ_VSRL01000284.1 GCF_012184385.1 Lentzea indica | reverse complement strand
CGCGGTCGGACAGCTCGGCGACCAGCCCCCCGGTCTGCCCGGTGCGCAGCCGTGCGTCGACCAGATCGTGTTGCGCGGCAAGGCGTTCCAGCTGCAGCCGATCGCGTTCCGCCTGCGCCCACTCCCCCGGCAGCCCGGTCAGCGCGTCGCCACGCCACAACGCGAGCGCCTCGGTCAGCAGCTCCGTTCGCTCGATGTCCGTGCTTTCTCCTGCGCAGACGCACAGCTCGCGGAACCGGCGCAGATCCGTGTCGCCCTCGGCCAGCACGTACCCGCCCGGCCTGCGCTCGATCTGCTCGCCCGCGAGCGTCTGCCGGAGCCGGGAGATGTAGCTGTACAACGACTTCTGAGCCCGCGCCGGCACGTCCGGCGCCCAGACCCGGTTCACCAGCCGGTCGTCCGGCACCACCCGGCCCGCGTCCACCGCCAGCGCCGCGAGGACGCATCGCTGCCGCCCGTGCCCCAGCTCCGCCTGCCGACCGTCGATCTGAACGGTCACCTCGCCCAGCAGGTTGACCACCGTCATGCGCCCCTCCCCAGGAGCCAGTGATCCTACTGACTTGGGGATTGCAGAACCGTTCAACATCCACACATCCCGGTACTCCCACTCTGACGGAGCAATCCAACCGTTAGGGGAGGCAGTTTTGGTGGTAGGAAAAGCGGTCAGAGCACTGCTCGCCGCGTTCGCGGCGCTGGTGCTGACGGCGGGGGCGGCCGCACCCGCGATGGCTCAGGGATCACTCGAGCGAACTTTCGGGGCTTCGGACGAGGTGTCGACAAAGGCGGTGGGCTGGCCCAACGAAGTCGCGAGCGTGCAGACGCTGTATCAATGCCCCGGCACGCACTGCAACAAGGGTGAGGCGCGGCCAGGTCAAGAACTCTCCGAGATCTGCGTCTACCCCGCCGGGGCGACGACATGGGCGCTCGTGTACAACCGGACCAACGGGCACACCGGATTCATTGACAAGCTCAAGCTGATTCACCGGGACCCGCCGACGCACTGCAACGACGTCGGCGTGGGGAGGTCCGCCAGCGGGCCGCTGTACCAGTGCATGGCGTTGTTCTGCAACCAGGGCCAAGCGACCACGGGCGATCACCTCCGTGCGGAGTGCCAGATCCTTGGGGCTGACGGCTGGTACTGGGTCTGGGTGTTCAACCGCACCAACCAACACGAGGGCTTCTTCCGCCAGAGCACGAACGCGGACCTGCAGAAGTGCTGAGCTGATGCCCTGCTGAACACGGGAACGTCTGCCCGCCAACCCCAGAGTTGGCAGGCAGACGTTCCCGCGGTGCTACCGGGTCGGATCCTGTGGGGTGCCAAAACACGGCACAGCGGTCTGACCTGCGCGTCAGGCCGCTGCAGGTTCGTACTCGTTGATCAAGCCGCCGAGTACTCGCCGACGACGAACGGACCTGCAGCCCAGGTCTTCAATCGGGTAATCAGGTCGCGGTGGCCTGTGGTTGCGCGCTCTGCGGCGGCTACATCTCGCAGGTGGCGGGCGCGTTCGGGGTCGAGCACACCACGTTGCTGGGCGCGCTGCCGAAGGAACTGGGCATGCTGACCGGCCGGATGATCGAGCCGGGCGAGATCGCCCGCGCGGTGCTGCTGCTGTCGTCGCCGACGATGTCGAGCGTGATCGGGTCGACCTGGGCCGTCGACGCGGGTTCCACCAAGGTGGCATGACCGCTAGCCGGCGAACAGGTGCCCGAGCCGGTAGTCGATGATCCACGTCGCCTGCTCGGTGTCATAAGCCTCGACCCGATGCGTTCGTGAACGGACGCGGGCTGTCCAGTCGTGCGGGCGGTGCAACGGGGCGCTGGAGCGGTCTTTGAGCCCGTCGCGTCCTTCCTCGCGTGGCGTCGTTTCCAGCGGTAGAACGCCGTCCTGCGGATGCCTGGCCATCACCGCGGGTCTGGGGTACACGGCACCGCTCTACGTCGGCGCCCTGGCCGCCGTCATCGTCATGGTCGTCGCCGCGCACCAGGCCAGATCACCTGTGGCACTGGCCAACAGGGATTGACCACGTGCGCGGCTCACCTCGCTTCGGCGAGGGCATCGGCGAGGACGACGAGGAAGTGTCGCAGCACGCCGGGATCGGGCGCGTGATCAGGGTTGATCTCGGTGAGCACGAGCCCAGCGAACCGGGAACTCGCGGCGAACACGGCGAGGCTCGCGGCCAGCTCGTCCAACCGCAACCCGATCGGGTCACCGCCCGAGTCCGGCACGTCGGCCAGCGGCGTGTCGGCGAAGGACAGGACGTCCACATCGCAGTGGACCACGAACGGCGCCCTCGTCTCCTCCATCGCGCAGCGGGCCCGACCGGCTGCGCCCGCCGGGTCGGCGTGGACCTCGTCGGCGTGGAGATGAGTCACCTCCAGCTCGTCGAGCAGACGCAGTTCGAGGTCACCCTCCGGCAGGGTGTGGCCGTAGGAGACGACATCGCGTGCGGCCAGCAACGGCGTGGTTCTGCCCACGCCCGCGACCTCGGAGACATGGCCGGGTATCGCCAGCAGGTGAGCCAAACCCATCGCGTCGAAGTTGCCGTTCGGCCGCGTGTCGGGGGTGTACAGGTCCGGGCCGCCGTCGACGTAGAGCAAGGCGGCCCTCGTGCCGTGCTCCGCGAAGCCGGCGATCACACCAACTGTGATCGAGCAGGGACACGATCACCCGAGCATGCTCTCAGCCTGGAAGAGATGCGCCGACACGCTGCAGTGACGACTTTCGAGCGGCACAGGACGTGGTTCAGCTTGCCATCGAGGCTGCTGGGGAACACACGGGTTCATCCCGTTAGGACGACAGCTGGGTTGGACGTGGCGAAGAGGCTGTCAAACACCCGGACACGGTCGAAAGACAGGGCGTGCTCGCGTGCTCGGTCCGCCATGAGTTGCCGTTCCTCGGCTGACATGTCGAGCACCACCCGGTCGATCGCAGCGGCGATGTGGGTGGTGTTCCCGGCCTCGACGAGGATGGCCGTCTCGCCCACCGCTTCGCCGACGCCTCCTGTGGTGGTCGTGATCACTGGCCCGCCGCCTGCGAGCATCTTCTCGGTCAGCGCGATGCCGAAGGTCTCGACGAAGTCCGGTTCGGGCTTGGTTGGCAGCGCGTATACGGCGCAGCCGTTCATCAGCAGCGGCTTTTCCTCGTCCTCCACGTCGGTGAGGAAGAGGATCCGGTCGTTGTGCTGAGTGATCGCCTGGACGTGCTCCAGTTCGGGGCCGTTACCGGCGATCACGAGCTTCAGCCGTGACTGCGCCTGGCACTGGGCGAACGCGTCCACCAGGTCGTAGATGCCTTTGGCCCGGGTCACCCGGGACAGGAACAACACGTACCCGTCGCGTTCCAGGCCGCGTCGCTTCAGGGCGGTGTCCACGAGCGCCGGATCGAGGTCGAGGTATGCCGAGGTGTCGATCGGCGGGTAGCTGACCGATATCCGGCGAACGCACTGGCGGGCGAACCGGGTGCCGCAGTGCGTGTCGATGGCCTCTGCGCAGGCAATGATCTCCTGCCTGGTGTACTCCGACACGGCGATCACTTGGTCGTTGGCGAGGAACCGGGTGAACAGGACCACGGCTGCCCCGAATCGCCTCTCGTGCAGGCACGAGCGAATCACGTTGGTGACGTCCGAGCCGACCGCCTTCGCGATGGTGTGGACGTCAGGTGCGTAGCCGGCCGCGCGTGCCGCGTCGACGGCGTCGCGTACCACGGCGTCGTGGGGAGCGAGGTACATCGATACGCATGTGGTCGGGACCGGCTCGGCAAGCAGTTCGACCAGGCGTCCCGTCAGCCCGGCCAGGTATCGGCCATCGGGTACGCGGTAGTCGCCGACCGGCTCGGGCCGCTCCACGGTGATGCCTTCGCTGTAGGGCATGATCCGATCCAGCGGCTTGAGCGGCAGGCCTGCCGCCTGCAGCACGGGTATCGGCCAGGTCAGCAGCCGGACGTCGTCGAAGCCGCGGGTGAGCGCGACCTCGGCCAGGTTGCGGGCTTCTGCGGAGTGACCGCAGATGACTGGGTCGCCCGGACCACGATGACGAGACGGCGGCTTGGCCTGCTCATGTGCGAGCCCCCTTTCCGAGCGGGTCGGACACCGATGGCGGCAGGATCTTGCGTCCCCACTCCGAGGGGTGCGGGCCGAGTTCGAGCAGCAGCCGGCCGCCGGCGTGGACGTCGGATGCGCGCAGATGCGCCGCATCCAGCGGTTTGCCGTCCAGCCGGGCGGACTGCACGTACTGCGGCGGCGGGTCCGCGTCCAACCCGTCGGAACTGATGGACGTCTCGCGGTGTCCACGCGTCTCGATGACGAAATCGCGGTCCCCGAGGTGCAGAGTGGCGCGGCTGAAGGCAGGCGCGTTGACGAGGAACAGGTTCTGCCCGGCGACCGGGAACAGACCGAGCGAGGCCCACACGTACCAGGAACTCAGCCCGCCCGAGTCGTCGTTGCCCGGCAGGCCGCCGGGGCCGGTGCCGAACTGCCAGGTCAGCGCCGCGTGCACGATCTCGGCTGTGCGGTCCGGCCGCGCCGCGTAGTGGTAGGACCACGGCGCTTCCATGTCCGGCTCGTTGTTCAGCCCCTCAAACCGGTTCAGCAGGTAGCCGGCCGCCATCTCCGCCGAGTCGGGCCGCTTACCGGGCTGCACCACACGCGAGGCGCCGTAGCCGAAAAACGCGTCGAGTGTGCTGACGAAAGCTTCGTTCCCACCGACCATCGCGATTCTCGCGGCCATGTCGTGCAGCAGCCGGAACGAGTAGTTCCATTTGCCGCCTTCGTAAAACGACGAGTCGAGAAGCAGGCCGGTGTCCGGGTCGAACGCGTTGGACCACAGGCGGCTTCGCGCGTCGAGGTCGTCGGCGAGCTGGACGTCGTTCAGGGTCCGGGCGACGCCGGAGGTGCAGTGGCAGGCGTAGGCGAGGTCGAGCGTGTGCGAGATCGGGTGCACGACGCCGTGCTCGTAGAAATCTTCGCCGTACATCCGGCGCAGGTCGTCGTACATGTGCACCAGCGCCCAGGTCCAATCCAGGTCGCCGAGGCCGAGGGCGTGCACGTCGGCCAGCGCGGTGTGGACCAACGCGCTCGCTTGCCGGAAGAACCTGTCTGCGCCGCGAGCCATCCGATATCCGATGGGGAAGTTGCCTTCCTCCTCACAGACCCGGATCAGTGACTCCAGGAGATCGACCGCCCGGTCCGGGCAGATGGCCATGAGCAACGGCAGCTGGGTCTTGTAGATGTCCCACATCGTGCAGATGTCGAACACGAACGGCCCGGAGGACGGCCAGAACGGGCTCTCATCGTCGGCGAAGCACGGCTTGATCAGAGAGTGGTACAGGGCCGTCGCGAACACCTGCCGCCTGGCGGGTGACCCGCCCTCGACCTCCACCCGGCCCACGTGGTCGCGCCACCGAGCCTTGGTCTGCGCCCGGACGACGTCGAACGCCGGCGCCCCGTCACCGCATTCGCGATACAAGTTCTCCCGGGCCTGTTCACAGCCACGCAGAGAGAATCCGATCTGGATCTCGACGCTCTGCCCGGCGGTGGTGGGGCCCATGTAGAGCATCCCGAACGGGCGCAGCGTGGTCTGCCTGATGCGGTCGAAGTCGAGCCGCGTGCCACCCTCGATCAGCCGACGGTCATGCCAGAGCATCTGCCGCCAGCCCGGACTGTCGACCTTGATGTACACCGACAGCGGCACGCCTTCGACGACCACCGTTCCCTGGGCGCGGCCGTTGCCAAGGCTTTCCACATGCGCCCGCAGCGGCACTGTGCGGCCGAGGTCGATGGCCAGCCCGCCGCAGGACAGGTCGACGACGACCCGTGCGCTGCGATGCTCGGGAAAGGCGTATCGGTGGACGGCGACCTTGGCGCCGACCGTGACCTCACATCGAATGCCGGTGTCGAGAGTGGCCGCGTAGTACCCGGCTTCAGCGGTCTCGTCGTGCAGCGGCCAGGCCTGGCCGAGGACGTCCAGCTGCTGCACCATCGGGGTCACCCGCACGTAGTTGTAGTACTTGCGTATCGCACCGGTACCGGACTGTTGGAAGTGGGTGAAACCGGACGCCTGCAGCCGGTCGAACAGGTCCTCCGGCTGACCCTCGGTGTTCTTCATGTAGAGGCCGTATCCGGTGGGATAGGCACCGGAGTAGGCGCAGGCGGACACCATGCCGAGCGGGGACGTCGCGCCGGGGTGGGTGTTGCCGACCTGCGCTTTCGGCCACCACCAAGTGGCCGCCAGCCCTTGCGCCGCAGGCAGTGAGGTGGCAGCCGTTCCGATGAAAGGATCAATCTCGTCGAGGATGACGAGACACTATGTCAGCGCGGGCACCGCGTTGGTTTCAGCGACATGAACATGTGGCCAGGTACGCGGAGGTGGTCGCGTCGTGGCGTGGCAGTGCGCTTGGTCCGATCCTCGGCGCGTCAACGTGTCGGAGTGGTCGGAGCCCTGTGGGGTGCCAAAACCCGGCCCAGCAGCCTGACCTGCGCATCACGCTGCTGCAGGTTCGTACTCGTTGATCAACCGACGACTCGTCGGCCACGCCCGGACACGCCGCTCAGCCTCGCCATCGGGTGGTCGGGGCACGGTCGCGTGTAGTGCCGCGCTCTCGTGGTCGACGGTGGCTATGGTGAAACACGTAGCGGTCCAGCACTGACTTCAGGTGATGAGCGGCCTGACGGTGCCAGCGAGCCGTTTTGCGTATCAGCTGACTCGCGCACACCGCGGTGGGATCTTCACGACCTCAATACCGGCGTCGACGAGAACGGAATAAAACGACGCCGTTGAACTGGCTTACCCTTGCACGAACTAAGAGCCGAAAGTCGTTGGCACGAAGGATTGAAACACGCCCGCTGGCCCTCTATACCGGGTTCGAGCTATCCAGTACCGCATGAACACACGAATGTTGCACGCTTGCTACGCGTGGGGGTTCATGTCCCCCTCGGACACGAACTGCATCGGCGCATAGACGCGTTGCTGGACGCCGGAGCCGACATCGAGACCGACGGTTCCGTCATCGCAGGCGCAGCTGCCGTTCAAGCCATCGAGCGCCTCTTCACGAGCTTGAAGAAGCCCCAGAACGCGAACGACGCCGTGCAGAAGCCGAGGAACAGCCAGATCGACTTCAGCACGTCGACCGGCCGGCTGCCGCCCTCGCGCTGCAGTGTCTGTTGTGGACCGATCAACAGGAGCACGAACAGCACCGCCGCGGGCGCGTAGACCGCGAACCACACCTTGCGGCTCCACTCCCGCAGCACGCCGCCGTGCAGGAAGTCGATCGGGATCAGGCCGATGACCAGCGTCTCCATGCCCAGCACGGCGATCTGCACCAGCGCGGTGTCCAGCACCCGCAACGGCAACGAGGTCGTGTCGCCGGTCGTCGCCGGATGCGTGCCGAACTGCCACAACACCCAGGCACCGCCAGCGAGAGCGAACAGCAGCAGCACCCCGCGCAGCACCCCGACCGCGCGCACCCGCGGCAGCCTGCTGCGGCCGTCGATCTCGATGTAGGCGATCAGCAGCCCGTAGACGTAGCCCGGCACGAAGTCGAGCCACCGCGACACCAACGCGCAGATCACCGCGACCACGAGAGCGGGCACGACGATCCGAAGCCGCGCGATCCCGCCGCCTGGGGTGTTGCGGTGGTGGGTCTCGATCGCGAACTCATAGCCGACGGCGACGAGCGGGATCGCCAGCAGATAGCCGAGTGCCAGCGCCACGTCGTCGCGGCCGATCTCGGGACCGGCCTGCACGAACGTGAGCAGGCCCGCCGCGATGGCCGCGAACACGAGCACCAGCGGCCAGGCCGACGGGCGGCGTGGCGCGCGGATCCCGGGCCGTCCCAGCCACCGGCGGATGGTGGGCTCGTTCTGCTTGTAGGTGCTGTTGAACAGCTCCGCAGGCCAGCCGACGAGCACCCAGATCAGGACCACCACCAGGATTCCCCACGGCAACGCGGCCGCGGCGAAGTCCAGCACTTGACTCGCCGTCGGCATGCGGCTGACGAACGCCGGCTCTGGCCAGCCGGGGCGTGGTGGAGGCGGAACAGCGGCGACCGAAGTGGTTGTGGTGGTCTGTGAAGGCGGAGACGTCGTCGTCTCCGCCTTCGAAGTCGTGGTCACCGTGGGCCGGGTTGTGGTAGTGGGTTCCAAGGCGGCGGCGTTCACCGTGAACGCCGCGTGGGCGTAGTCGCCGCTCGGACACGCGGCCATCACCCGGTGGTTCGCCAGAGATGCGTTGCGCGGCACCGTGAACGTGGCTGTGAAAGTCCCGTCGGCGGCAACCGCGCTGGTCACGCCAGTTTCCTTCTCGTCCCACACGATGTCGACGCGCCGGTCGGGGCAGGCGGTGAACCCGGTGCCGCGCACACCCACCGACGACGCCGCCCGCCCCGAAGCGGGCCGCAACGTGATCGCCGGATCGGACGCCACGGCCGTCACCTCGAACCGAGCGGAGACTGACTTGCCGCTGTCCCGGCACGCACCGGCGACGAAGTGATCACCCGAGACGGCCGCGCCCGGAACCTTGATCACCGCGGTGAACGAGCCGTCGGCGCGGATCGGAGCGCTCACCCCGGTCGCGGCCCTGTCGAACGACACATCCACCATCGGGGCGCCAACACATGTGTCGTACCCCTTGCCGGTCACCGTGATCGACGTGCCAGCTGGGCCCGATGCCGGTACCAGCGACACCGACTCCTGTGCGGCAGCCGCAGATGGCGTGGCGCAGAACAGCAGCGCCGCGATGAAGGGAACCAGCTTCACGCGTCCACCCACGAATCCGCACCGGCAGGCAGGGCACCGTGCCGCCGCCGGCGTTCGCTGATCGCCTCGGCCAGCAACGACTTGACGATGTCGCGCAGCTGCCGGCCGAGCTCGTCCTGCAGGAAATGGACGTGCGGTTCCCGCCCGAGCAGGACGAGCTTCATCCGCAACGCGGTGATGTGCGTGGCGAGCTGTTCGGCCCTGGTCCGCGGACGCCGTTCGAGCCGCTCCCCCAACCGTTCGGCCAGAGTCTCGCGGTCGGAGAGCACCCCGAAAGCGGGCGGCGGCAACGCGACGACATCCTCCAGCGCCGCGCGGTTGAACTCGACCAGCAGGTCGGCACCCCGGCGGCCGTCGCCGAGCGCCTCCTTCACCACCTGCCGATACCGCTCCGCCCGGTCCGGGACGTGGATCTGCGGCGCCATCGCCTGATCGCTGAACAACGCCTCCACGCTGCGGGCGAAGACGTGCTCGGCCGCGTCCACCACCGCGTCGGACGGCACGGCCTCGATCGAGCGGCGGAACGCGTCGGCGGCGGTCATCCAGCCGTAGTCGAGCGCGACCGGGATCAGGGCGGGATCGATCGTCAACGGGTCGTGCACGTTGATCGACGGCACGACGACCCGCACGTGGTGACCCCACCCGGCCGGGTCCGGGTCGATGTCGGATCGGAACACCTCATCGACCGCGATGTCGTTGGCGCGGAAGGCGATGTCGAGCAGGCCGCGCGAGGCGAACGACCCGTCCGGCGGCACCCCGAGCGCCGAACACGCGATCGCCCACACGTGGTCGGCACCAGCCTCCACGACGGCGCGCACCGGGCAGACCTCGCGCACACCACCATCCACATAGGTCCCGTTGCCGAGCACCACCGGCGAGAACGCCAGTGGCATAGCGGATGAAGCGATGATCGCGTCCACGAGGTCGACCGGACCCTCGCCGTTGTCGGCGAACCGACCGTGCTGATCGACGAACCGCAGCCCGCCGGACTCCAGCCCCACCACCCCCATCCGCAGCTCGATTCCGGACGCCGCCAGCGCACCGCGGTCGAGATGCTCCATGACCAACGCGCGGGTTGGCCCGAGGTCGTAGATGCCCCGCGTGCGGCCGAACCACTCGACAACACGCTGCAGCTGCTGGATCGCCGGCAGCAGGTCGAGCGCCGCACCCGCCGTGCCGAGCAGGAACCCCAAAGGCCCCAAGAAGAGCGTGGCGACTCCCACCGCCCCACCGGCCGTGATCGAGCGGGAGGCGAAGTCTCGCAACGCCCGTTCGACGGCCGCCAGCGACGACTCGCCGCCCAGCAGGCGTTCCAGCTCATGCAAGATCTCGGCTTTGACGTAGAACGAGTTGTTGCTCGCCAGACCGCGCCAGATCCCTTCCAGGCGTTCGAGGAGGTGTGGTCCGTGCGCCAGCATCGCGCCGTTCACCGCGCCGACGGACACACCGGCGATGACCTGCGGAGTCACCCCCGCTTCTTCGTACAGGTACTTGAGCGCGCCGACCTGAAAATCGCCGCGCGCACCCCCACCGCTCAATGCGAGCCCAACGGTCCTCACGTCCGTGCTTCCCCTCTGTTCGACGGCTGCCAACTTGGCCTCGGCCAGCCGCAGGAGCGCGTCGACCGAGTCGGCCGGAACGTCGAGCCGGCGGGCGATGTCGTGCGCGATCATCCCCTGTTCGCGCAGGTGGAGCGCTTGCGCGTAGGTGAAGGGCAGGGCGTGCCAGGCGTCGTGTGGCGTCACGGCCCGAAGCTAGGGAATGTGGTGGAGGCCTGACTTGAGTAGTCCGCTACTCAATCGTGTCCGAGCAGGCGAGGTCGAAGAGCCCAGGCAGGTCGTCGCGCCGGATGCCGAGCTTCCCGTACAGCCTGGTGAGGTGATTCCCGACGGTCCGTATCGACAGCGTGAGCCGCTCGGAGATCTCCTGGTTGCTCAGGCCGCGGGCGGCGAGCTCGGCGATCTCCCGTTCGCGGCCGGTCATGTTCGCGACCACCGGCGACTCGTCCAGCGCACGCAGGATCGGGGTCCGCGCGCCCTCGCACC
>NZ_VSRL01000283.1 GCF_012184385.1 Lentzea indica | reverse complement strand
GGCGCTCGCCGTGAGATCGGCCCAGGCCGGCAGCGCCCGGTGCGCGGCCTCGGCGCCTCGTCGACGTCACGCTGCCCGCCCCTGGCGATCTCCGCCCACGGCTCGCCGCGGAACGGATCGTCGGTGCGGAACCATTCGCCACCTGCCGGGTCGTGGTCCTTGCCATCGATGAACATCGGGTACTGCTGCATGGCGGACTCCATGACGTCAGAAGGTGGGCAGTTCCAGCGCGGCGCGGAAGTCGTTCTTGACGGCCACGCCGTCACGGGGCGGCAACGCGCGCGGTGGCTCGTCGGTGGTGATCGGTACATGCGCGAATGTGGGACCACGGCGCGCGAGCACTCGTTCGGCCACCGCCGCCACGTCGGTGCCGACGAAGGCGTCCGAGATGCCGAAACCCTGGGCCACGGCCACGAGATCGGTGCCGAGGCTGGTATGGCTCTGCTGCATGCCGGTCTCACCGAAGTGCCCGTTGTCGAGCACGACGACGGTGAGGTTGGCCGGACGGGCGGCGGCGATGGTGCCTAGGGAACCGATGCCCATGAGCTGCTCGCCGTCTCCGGTGACCGCGACGACGGAGCGGTCCGGCTGGGCGAGCGCGAGTCCGAGCGCGAGGGGAGCGGCGGCACCCATGGCGCCCCACAGGTAGAAGTTGCCAGGCCGGTGGCCGGCGGCGAACAGGTCGTAGGACGCCGAGCCCAGCCCGGACACGATCAGGGCGTCCGGCACGGCGGCTGTCAACGAGGCGACGAACTCACGGCGGTCGAGGCGGTTCATCAGCGCTCCCACTTCTTGCGGCCGATCAGCTTCTGTCCCAGCAGCACCGCGACCCGTTCGCCCGCCTCGAAGACGTTGTCAAGCGCGGCGCTCACGGTGTCCTCGACCTCGTCGGGGTCGTCGACACGCACGACCGTGATGCCCATCAGCTCGAACGCTCGCTGCGTGGCGCGGCCCATCGGCCCCTGCCACGGGTTGAACTCCGCGTACTCGCCCCGCATCGTCACGAGCGTGAGGAACGGGAAGCGGCACATCTCCAGCAGCGAGAACATGTTCACGCAGTTGCCGACACCGCTGCTCTGCATGAGCAGCACGGCGCGCTGACCACCCAGCCAAGCGCCGGCCACGACCGCGACGCCTTCTTCCTCGGTGGTGAGCACGACGCCGTGGATCCCGGGGTCGCTGTGCGCCTCACGGATGACGTGCGAGTGTCCGGCATCGGGGACGTAGGCGATCTGTTCGACCCCGCCCTTCCGGAGCACCTCGAAGATCTTCTCCTGCCACAGGGGCGGTGCTGGGCTCATGCGAGCCATCATCAGCGGTGATGGTGGCGCCTGAGAAATAGAAAGTCGTCATACCTCCATGCCGTCGCGGCATGGGGGTTCAGCTCTGCTGCGCGGACGGCCACCGTCCACTTCGGACCGCGTCGTGCACCTGGCGGACCAGCTCGCGTGCCACCACCTCGACGGCCGGTGGCACGCGGCCGGCACGCGGCATGCCGAGCACGATCGACCGCCACACCTCCGGTTCGCACAGCGGCGCGGCGGACAGCACGCCGTTCGCCACGTCGGTCGCGATGCCGACGCCCGGCAGGACGGTCCACCCGTGTCCGCCGAGCACGAGGTGCTTCTGCAGATGCATCGAGTTGGTCTGCACGCTGACGCGCAGTTCGGCTTTCGCGGTGCGCGCGGCGGACTCGATCAGGCTGCGCAGGGCGTGCCCGGAGGACGGCATGACGATCGGGTGCTCGGCCAGGCCAGCGACGGACACCGGCTGTCCCGCGTGCAGACCGGCGTCCGGGGGAGCGACCACCCACAGCTGCTCGCGCACCAGCGGCGTGACATTCAGCGACGGGGTGCTGGTGAGGTTGTAGAGCAGGCTCAGGTCGAGATCACCATCGTCGAGCCACTGCTGGAGGTGCCCCGAATACGCCGTGAGCAGCCGCAACTCGACGCCGGGGTGGTCGCGGGCGAGCGCGGACACCAGCGGCTCGGTCAGCAGGTCGGCCGCGCTCTCCAGCAGCCCGATCGTGACGATGCCCGTGACCACACCCGGCTCCGGAGCCAGTTCGGCACGGGCCCTGTCGATCTCGGTCAACGCGCGCCGGGCGCGTTCAGCGAGGCTGATTCCGGCGGCGGTCGGCCGCATTCCCTGCCTGGTGCGTTCGAACAGCGGGACGCCGAGCTCCTGCTCCAGCGCGCGGATCTGCCGTGTCACGGCGGGCTGGACCAGGTGCAGCAGCTCGGCCGCCCTCGTGACGCTGCCGACCTCCACGACCGTCACCAGCGCCTTGAGCTGTTTGAAGTCCATCTCGGCCCCGCATGAGGTCATGCCGACTCGTTATTACCAGGCCGGTCCCATTCACGGTGATGATAGATGGCATGACGCTGACCGAGGAAGAAGTCGCGATCGTCCGGCTCGTCGGCGAGTTCGTCGACCGCGAGGTGAAGCCGGTCGCGCGGGAGCTGGACCACACCGACACCTACCCGGAGAAGCTCATCGAGCAGATGAAGGAGATGGGCATCTTCGGGCTCGCCGTGCCCGAGCCGTGGGGTGAGGCACATGTCTCCGCGCAGTGCTACGCGATGGTCACCGAGGAGCTCGCGCGTGGCTGGATGTCGCTGGCCGGCGCGATGGGCGGCCACACCGTCGTGGCCAAGCTCCTGGTCGCGTATGGCACTCGCGAACAACAGGACAGGTACCTGCCGCGCATGGCCACCGGCGAGGTCCGCGCGACGATGGCGCTCACCGAACCGGGCGGCGGTTCGGATCTGCAAGCAATGCGCACGACCGCACGGCGCGACGGTGAGTCCTATGTGGTCAACGGCTCCAAGACGTGGATCACGAACGCTCGCCGGTCGGACCTGATCGCGTTGCTGTGCAAGACCGATCCCGCGGCCTCGCCCGCGCACAAGGGCATCAGCATCCTGCTGGTCGAGAAAGGCCCCGGCTTCTCGCTGTCCCGCGACCTGCCCAAGCTCGGGTACAAGGGCGTGGAGAGCTGCGAGCTCGCCTTCGACGACTTCCGTGTGCCCACGTCAGCTCTGCTCGGTGGCGAGGAGGGCCACGGGTTCGCGCAGATGATGCGTGGGCTGGAGATCGGCCGGATCCAGGTGGCGTGCAGGGCGCTGGGGGTGGGGCGGGCGGCGTTGGAGGACTCGCTGCGCTACGCCCAGGAACGGGAGAGCTTCGGCAAACCCATCTGGCAGCACCAGTCGGTCGGCAACCACCTCGCCGACATGGCCACGAAGCTGGAGGCCGCCCGGCAGCTGACGTTGCACGCGGCGCGCCGTTACGACTCCGGCGAACGGGCGGACCTGGAAGCGGGCATGGCCAAGCTCTTCGCTTCCGAGACGGCGATGGAGGTCGCCCTGAACGCGATCCGCGTCCACGGCGGCTACGGCTACTCCACCGAGTTCGACGTCGAGCGGTACTTCCGCGACGCGCCGCTGATGATCGTGGGTGAGGGCACGAACGAGATCCAGCGCAACGTCATCGCCCGGCAGCTCATCAAGCGCCACGAGGTCAGGTCGTCATGAGTCACCCTCTTGAGGGCATCACCGTCGTCGCACTGGAGCAGGCCGTCGCCGCGCCGCTCGCCACTCGTCATCTGGCGGACCTCGGCGCTCGCGTCATCAAGATCGAACGTCCGGGTGCCGGTGACTTCGCCCGCGACTACGACCGGACCGTCCACGGCCAGTCGAGCTACTTCGTGTGGCTCAACCGCGGTAAGGAGAGCGTTGAACTCGACATCAAAGCGGACCGCGCGCTGCTGCAGGCGATCATCGCTCGCGCGGACGTGTTCGTGCAGAACCTGGCGCCAGGGGCGGTCGAGCGGCTCGGTCTGGACGCGGCGACCCTGCGTGCCGCCCGGCCCGAGCTGATCCACTGCTCCGTGTCCGGCTATGGCCCACACGGGCCGTACCGCGACAAGAAGGCCTACGACCTGTTGGTGCAATGCGAAACCGGCCTGCTCGCGACGACCGGTACTCCCGAGGCGCCGTCGAAGGCGGGCATCTCGATCGCCGACATCGCCACCGGCATGTACGCCTACAGCGGCATTCTCACCGCCCTGTACGACCGTGAGCGCACCGGTCGCGGAGCCTCCCTGCACGTGGCGATGATCGACGCGCTCGGCGAGTGGATGAGCCAGCCCGCGTACTTCACCCGTTATGGCTCGCAACCGTTGCAGCGGACGGGTGCGCGTCACGCGTCGATCGCGCCCTACGGCCCCTATCGAACCGGTGACGGCTCTGTGTTCCTGGGCGTGCAGAACAACCGGGAATGGGCCGCGTTGTGCAAAGAGGTGCTGAGCCTGCCCGAACTCGTCGACGACCTGAGGTTCCGCACCAATCCCGACCGCGTGCGGCACGACGACGAGCTGACTCCGTTGCTGGAGGAGGTCTTCGCTGATCGCCCGGCCGACGAGGTGATCGACCTGCTGGACGCGGCGGGCATCGCGAACGCCCGGTTGCGCGGTCCAGGCGACCTGAACGACCACCCGCAACTGCGTGCCCGCGGCCGCTGGCGGGACGTCGACACACCAGCGGGTTCCGTGCAGGCGCTGCTGCCGCCGGTGGAGTCCGGCCGCGAGCCGGTGATGGGCACGGTTCCCGCGCTCGGCGAGCACAACGACGCCATCCGCGCGGAGTTCGGGAGGCTTTCCGCATGACCAGCGAACTGCTGCTGCCCGGCCCCGCCGTCGCTCTCGGTGCGCTGCTGGACGTTCCGGTGCCCGATCTCGAACGCGACGGCCTGCCGTTGTTGTGGCACTGGTTCTACCTGCTCGACCGCCCGGCGCAGAGTGATCTCGGCCTGGACGGGCATCCCGTGCGCAACACCATCGCCACCCCGCCTGGTCCTGGCCGGCGTCGGATGTGGGCCGGCGGACGGGTGCGCGCACGCGGTGCGTTGCGGTGTGGGGAGATCGCGACCCGTCGTTCGAGTGTTCTGTCCACACAGGACAAAGAGGGCAGGTCTGGTCTCCTGACGTTCGTCGTGGTGCGCCATGAGATCTGGCAACGCGACGAGCTCGTGGTCGAGGAGGAGCAGGACATCGTCTACCGCGCCGCGGGCGTCACACCGCGGTTCGACTCGACCGATGAGATCCCCGCGGCCGAGGACGAGTGGGCGATCGACGTGTCGCCGACGCTGCTGTTCCGCTTCTCCGCCTTGACATACAACGCGCACCGCATCCACTACGACCGCGACTACGCACGCGATGTCGAGGGTTATCCGGGTCTGCTCACGCACGGACCGTTGCAAGCGCTCGCCATGGCCGAGGCGGCACGGGGGCCGCGGTCCTTCGAATACCGGCTCATCTCACCGTTGTTCGACCACCAGGGCATGGTCGTGAAGGCGGTGGAGGACTCGGGTTCGATCGTGACTTCCGTGCGGGACGTCCACGGTCGCCGGACCGCCACCGGTGTGCTCCGATGAACGGCCGTTCGTTCCTGTTCGTCCCAGGTGACCGCCCGGACCGGTTCCCCAAGGCGGCGGCGAGCGGAGCCGACGTCGTCGTGTTCGACCTGGAAGATGCCGTCGCCGTTGAACGGAAAGACGAGGCGCGAGACCACGTCCGGGCCTGGCTCTCTGACGGCAACCAGGCTGTCGTGCGGATCAACGCGGCGGGCACACCGTGGCATGACGACGATCTCGCGGCTGTCAGCGTGGCAGCGGCCGTGATGGTGCCCAAGGCGGAAGAACCCCTCGATCTGGGCGTGCCCACGATTCCGCTGATCGAGACCGCTGCTGGTGTGCTCAACGCGGTGGCGCTCTGCGCGGCGAAGTCGGTGCTGCGCCCCGCGTTCGGCAGCGTTGATCTCGCCGCGCAGCTCGGCGTGGACCACCGATCGCACGAGGCTCTCCGGCACGCCCGGTCCACCGTCGTCCTGGCGGCTGCGGCAGCCGGATGTGGCACACCGATCGACGGTGTGACGACGGCGCTCGACTCACCTGGCGCGCTGCAAGCCGATCTGGAGCACGCGATCACGCTCGGCTTCACGGCCAAGCTGTGTGTTCATCCGCGTCAGGTGGAGGCGGTGAACCGAGCCTTCACTCCGTCCCCGGCACAACTCGAGTGGGCTCGCGCGGTCGTGGCGGTCGCGGAGAACGGCGCCGTGAGCGTTCATGACGGTGAGATGGTCGATCGCCCGGTCGTGGTGCGGGCCAGAGCCTTTCTGGCGGTACGCCGTCTGGCAAGAGATGCGCTGGTGGCCGGCCAGGAGTCCGGAATTCACTCGATCGAGTGAAAGGTCGGTTTCAGGCCGGTTTTTGTCCATGAATTGGCTTACCGAATCAGTAGCGCGGAACGGCTTGTTGGATCACGGTTCACCGGTAGCGGTGTGGAGGACGTCCAACGAGCGCGGAGTGAAGATCTTCGGTGACGGAGAAGTGGCAGAGCATCAACCGCGTGGAGGGTGACGCGGGCAACGTCGTCCAGGCGGAGCATGTCGGCGCTGTGCACATCCACAACGGGCACATCCACGACGGGCACCTCCACAACGGCGGGCCGCGCGGCAGAGCCGTGGCTCGCGTCGAGAGCTGGAGCCCGTTCGCGCTGCAGGTCCACCGCCCGCTCGAGGTGTCCGGGTTGGCGGAGCCGTTGCCCGAGCTGACGACCTACGTGCGCCGCGAGCACGACGTGGTGCTGGACAAGAAGCTTTCCGACCTCACGAAGAACAAGCTGATCGTGCTGGTCGGAGGTTCCGCGACCGGCAAGACCCGCGCCCTGTGGGAGGCGATCTCGGCGCACACCGCGCTGAGGGCCTGGAAGCTCGTCTATCCCAGGACCGGGGCGGAACTGCACGACCTGCTGGTGCACGACGAGGTCGAGCCGGGGACCGTGTTGTGGCTCAACGAGATGCACAACTACATCACGGGCCCGTTCGGCGAGGAGGTCGCGGCGAGGCTGCACGTCCTGGTGCAGGAAGGCATCCCCACCAGACCGGTCGTCGTGGTGGGCACGCTGTGGCCGGAGTTCTGGGAGATGCTGGTGTCCGAGCCGGTCTCGCTGGACGATCCGCACAGCAGCGCGAGGTTGTTGCTGGACAACGACAGCCGGGTTCTGGTCGCCGAGGCGTTCAGCGAGAGATCGATCGCCGTGCTGCGCAACGACCTCCGCGCGGATCCACGCCTCCGGATCGCGGCGAACGCCGCGGGTGAACGTGGTGCGGTGATCCAGACTCTGGTCGGAGGACCGAAGCTGGTGCGCCGGTTCGAGACCCCGAGCACCACGGTCGATCGTTACGCGGCCGCCGTGGTCTCCGTCGCCCTCGACGCCCGGCGGCTCGGGCACGGACACCCGTTCCTGACGGCGTTTCTCGCCAAGGCCTCCGCCGCCTACCTCGCGGAGGACGACCGGATCGACGCGCCGTCCGACTGGTTCGAGCAGGGGCTGCGCAGGGCGGCCCGCGACCGGTCCCACGGTGTGACAGCGTTGCTTCCCCGCCGGATGACCGACGACCAGCCTGGTGCCGCCGACAGCTACGACCTGCACGACTACCTGGAACAGCACAGCTGGCAGTCGCGGCGCTTCCTGTCGATCCCCGCGTCGTTGTGGGAGGTCGCGCGCGACCACTCGGCTTCCGCCCGCGACCTGAGCGCACTGGGCAACAGCGCGTACGTCCGGCTGATCTACGGCGCGGCTGAGCCTTTGCTGACCGCGGCGGCGGACGGTGGTGACGAAGCCGCGACGTTCCGCCTCGTCGACCTGCTGGCGCTGCAGCAGCGGTTCGACGAAGCAGTGCTCAGGCTCGGCAGGTTCGCGGCGGAGGGCCATCGCTCCGCACGCCGCCCGTTGGTCGATCTGCTGGCACGGATGCGCGCCGACGAGGACCTGATGGAGTTCGTCAACGGCGGCGACCGGTATGCCACGTGGCGCCTGGCCGACGTGCTGGAGGAACGCGGCGAGCTCGGACCGCTGCCGACCCTGTTGCGGCAGCACGACGACCGCGCCTCCCGCTCGCGGCTCGTCGAGGTGCTGTTGAAGCTCGACCGCGTCGACGAGGCACTCGACCTGTTGCGCCACGGCAACTCGGCCGCGCACTTCCGCATGATCGGCGTCATGCGCGACCGGGGCTTGGTGGACGAGCTGAAGAACTTCGAGCACGTCGACGGCGAGTGCGTGATGGGCGGGCTGTGCGCCCAGCACGCCAGGTGCCAGCTGGTCGAACTGCTGGCCGAACGCGGCGAGCTCGACCAGGCCCACCGGCTCGCCGAGGACGTCGACGACGTCGAGCGCAGGCAGTTCGCCCTGATCCTGTGGAAGCACGGCCACGAGGAGGACGCGAGATCCATCATGCGCAGGTCGGCGGACGCCGGTGATCTGATGGCGATGCGCTACCTCAAGGACATGTACCGACCGGCGAAGCGCGGTCGCCGGAACGCGCGAGCGCCGAAGCTGCCCCGGGTTCTCGCGCCGAGCGCCCGGCATCGCCAGGCCAACCGCCTGGCGGAACAGCACAACGTCGGGGAGCTGCGCGCGCTCGCGGACACGGGGTACGAGTACGCCCGCTGGCGGCTCATGAACCTGCTGGGAGAACTGGGCAACGTCACGCTTCTGGAGTCCGCAGCGGACACCGGGGACGTGCGGGCACACCGTCGTCTCGTGGAGATCCTCGCCGGCCTCGGACGAGTGGACGAGCTGGGCAGGAGGGTGGCGCGAGGGGACGGAATCGCGCGCGCCGAACTGCTCTGGCTTGCCTCCACACGTCAGCACACCTCGCACGAGGAAGCGGTGAACCTGCTCAGGTCCGGAGTGCGGCCGGACGGTTCGCCGGTGCGGCCCGCGTCCCTGGCCGGATCCCGGTAGCCGCGGAACGCACCGCGTCCTTGTTGTGAGGAAAACCCTGGGAAGACCGGGGAATCACGCCGCCGTGGGTCTGAAGCGCCCGGATCATGAGCTGGCAGCTGCCCCACACCACGAAAGGACCATCGGTGCGCAAGCTCATCTCCAGCCTGCTCTGCGGCCTCGCGTTGACCGCGGGAGCCCTCGCGGTCGCCGCCCCGGCCTCCGCCAAGGAGTGGAAGGAACTCCGCTCGTTCGACACGCTGAAGAAGTGCCAGGCGGCCATGAACGCCGTGCCCGGAACCCGGAGCTGTACGTACCGCACCGTCAACGGCTACCAGATCTGGACCCTGATCGTCTGGACCTGATTCTGCCCACCCGACCACGAGGACAGGACCAAATGCGCAAGATCGTCTCAGGCCTGCTCTGCGGGCTCGCCCTGACCACCGGCTCCGTGGCGCTGGCCGCCTCGGCGTCCGCCAAGGAGTGGAAGGAGGTCGGCACGTTCCGGAAGCTGAGCGACTGCCAAGCGGCCGCCAAGAGGTACAACGCCTCGACCAGTTGTGAGCTCCGCGGCGTCAACGGCTACACGTTCTACATTCTCACCGCCTACATCTGACGGGTCGTCACTCATCCACCGGCAGACCCGCGAGCCTGGCCACGCGCAGTCCGAGCATGAGCTCGAACCTCGCCTCTCCGTCGCGCGGGTCCAGCCCGGTGATCTCGGCGATGCGGTCGAGCCGGTAGTAGAGCGTCGACCGGTGCAGGTGCAGGGCCGCCGCGGTCTCGCCGACATCGCCGCCGCGTGAGCAGTACACCTCCGCGGTCGTCAGCAGGTCGGTGCGCTCAGGCTTGAGCAACGTGAGGACGCCGGGGTGCACGTCGTCGACGGAACTGTCGCCAACGGATGGTGGAAACGCGATGCGGGACACCAGCTTCCACGCCCCGAGCTCCGACCAGGACCTGACCCCGCCCCGTCCGTCCACGGCCGCGACCCGGTGCGCGGCCAACGCGCGCTGGTAGGCCGTCCTGGCATCGGCCAGTCGTTCCGGCCGGCCGCTCGTACCGATCGCGTGCGGCGTGAGCGAGTCCCGCACGGCAGCCGCGATCGTGAGGTCATCCATTGTGGACGATCTGGGCGAGACGGCCAGCAACACCAGTGGTTCGTCGGTGTAGGCGAGCCACCGCACGGAGAGACGGGTTTTCGGCCGCGTGGCCGTCGCGCCGGTCGCGACCAGGACGAAGGTCCTGGCATCCGGCGGCAACCCTTCGCGGGCGGCCAGCTGGGCCGCTGGACCTGCCGGGTCGTCCTCGCCGGTGAGAAGCTCCTTGAGCAGCTGCCGGGTGGTGTGCTCGGACTCCAGCCGCGCGCGGCCCGCCAGGTCGAGAGTCGCGGCGATCTGCTCAGCGGTCTCACGCGCGTCCGTGATCTGCTCTTCGGTGAGCGTCCGGTCCGCGTCCTGGACCCAGAGATAGCCCAGCGTGGTCCGGCCCGCCAGCACCGGGACGCACAACCGCGGCGCCATCTGCCAGCGGGGTAGCTCGGGGGTCCAGAACGCCTCGCGGTGCTTGCCGACCCCCACCCGCAGCGCGTCCGCCATCAGTTCCGGGGTGACACCGCGGCGCAGGATGCAGTGCACGCGGACCGGGTCGGCGTCCTCGTGGCTGCTGTAGGCCAACGGCCGCAGCTCGGGGTCGTCGAGCAGGACCGGACGCCCCAGCCGGGCGGCCAGGGCGTCGACGTGGTCCTGCACGACGCGAAAGTCCATGCGACGACGATAGACCGATTGCGACGAGTGTCGGAACGGGCGTCCGAGAGTTCCCGAGTCCGTCCGAAGTCACCGGTCCACTCAGGCCCTAGCGTCGATTCTCGTTACCTCGCAACCGGTATCGGGAAGGAGCGGGCATGCGCGTCTTGGAGGGACAGGTCGCTGTCATCACCGGTGGTGGTCGCGGCATCGGCCGGGCCATCGCCGAGCGGTACGCCGCGGAGGGCGCGCGGGTCGTGGTCGCGG
>NZ_VSRL01000282.1 GCF_012184385.1 Lentzea indica | reverse complement strand
GCCTGGCCGGCCGCTCGGCATGCCGCCGTGGAAGATCAAGAAGGCGCAGGCCCAGGCCCGAGGCTGGGACCAGTCAGGTCTCGCCGACGCGATGCAGGTGGTCGCGGGCCTGAACGCCGACGTGAAAGGCGTGGCGGCCGACGCCGACTACGCGTTGGAGCGTGCCGTGCTCAGGATCGTCGCCGCGCACGGCCGCCGCTAGGGCCCGTATCGAAGTCTCGTGTTCGCGATAGCCGGGCCTGAGGCCGCCAGGAACCACCTCAGGCGCGACTCTCATCGAACGAGACTTCGATACAGGCCCTAGGCGGCATCGATGACGAACCGCTGATCGCACTTGCCCACGTGCGCTTCGGCGCTCTCGCCGGTGCCCTCGATGCCGAGACAGCCGAGACCGTCCACGCGCAGCACGTACTCGTCCGCTGAGCGCTCGAGGACGAACGGGGTGGCTTTGGTGCAGTCGTCCCACGGCTCCAGCAGGCCGCTCTCCAGCACTTTCAGACAGCCCTTGCCGAATTGGGGGTGCGTCCACGCGATGCGGTACGAGCCGCGGGCCAGTGGTTCGAACGTGGTCGTCTGCGGCGCCACGGCAGAGCACGGTCGTTGGACCGCCACGAGCGGGCCATAACGACCGTCGCGCACGTGTCCGTCGGTCAGGCACAGGTCGGGCGCCGCGACCGGCCTGATCCGCACCGGCGACGCCGGCATCGCGGCGGGTGTCCCATATTCGTCAGGCAGATCCTGTCTGCTGGACGACACCGCGAACCAGGTGCCCGCCGAGACGAGGACCATCAGCGCGGCCGCCGCCGGCCACCACCGCGACCTGCGGCGCCGGGCGGTCGGTGCCGAGGCCGGTTCGGTGGCTGAGGCACGGGCCCGTTGCCACGAGTCCACTTGGTCGCCCTCGCCGCACGCGTGCACGAAGGCGTCCAGCACGTCCGGTGCCGGTAAGCGCTTTCCCGCGAGCACGTCGGCCAGTGTGCTGCGGGCGAGCACCTTCCCGTGCTCCGCGGCGCGTTTCTCCAACTGGCGATAGGTGAGGCCGGACCGTTGTTTCAGATCGCGCAACGACGCGATGAACTCCCCCTGGCTGTTCATGTCCGCCGATCATGCCGTCCGGACGCGCCGCTGACCAGGCCGGACAAGGTCGGACTGACCGGACGGCCGCATTCTCTTGTCCGACCCCCGCTGACCTCGGAAAGCTCTGCCTCGCCCCGGCCGGGTGCCTCACATGAATCGCAATCCAACACAACGAGGGGTGGCTGACGTGCGAGGAATTCGCGCTGCGTTGACCGGTTTGGCACTGGTGGGCTTGTCGTTGTCCGGCGCCGCGACGGCGAACGCGGACGGCATGTCCGCGATGGGCGGCTGCGGCGAGGTCAAGAACCCGAAGACGTCCGGTGCCAAGGCGCACTGGGAGCTCAGCTGCCGCGACGGCAAGATTCGCGTCAGCGGCTGGGTGGAGGACACCGACAAGGACGGCCAGTGTGCCAAGGTCAAGGCGGTGTTCGCGAGCGGCAACACGGAGTTCAGCAGGGCCGCGTGCCCGAAGGGCAAGCGCATCCCGTTCGACTGGGCGCACCCCGGTTCGATCGCGAGCGTCTACCTCTTCGAGTACGACGCCTGATGGCCGGGCTGATCAGGATGTGCGCCGCCGTGCTGGCGGCGCTGTTCATCGCCACGGGCACCGCGCAGGCCGCGCTTCCCGAGCCGGTGCTGCAGGTGCAGGCGGGCGCGCCGTGTTTCGTCTCGGGCTACAGCCTGCACGCTCAGGAACAGATGGCGTCGCGACGCATCACGTCCGACCACGTGGAGAACGTCGTGCTCGGCACCTGCAGTCGTGCCAAGAAACAGAGCAACGGCACCTGGAAGTACACCGATCGCAAGATCACCGTGGTCGCCAACAACAACGGCTACGTTGTGACGGTATGGCGCAACTAGTCAGCTGGGACCGCTCGGTGAACGCCGCCTACATCGCGTTCCGCGAGCTCCGGCCCGGCGAGGCCGCGAAGCAGCTCCCGGTCACCGACGAGGACGGAGACACAGCTGCAGTGCTGGATTTCGGCGCTGACGGGGAACTGCTCGGCATCGAACTGCTCGACGCCGAGCGCCAGCTGCCGAGGAACCTGCGGGGATAGCGACGAAGGGGTCTCACTCCGCGCGAGTGAGACCCCCTTCGACGTGGAGTGGAACCCCGATCAGGTACTGGGCTCCCGTGAAGCCGGGTTCGACGCCGATCGTCCACGTGAACGACTCGGTGCCGGCCAGCCCGTCGACCATCCGGCGCAGTTCCGCGCGCCCGTACATGCGCAGGAACGACACCACGCTGTCGAAGAACATCATGAACGGCAGCACCGGAACCAGATAGGTGAGCACCAGCCGCAGCAGATAGCGCGGCACCGGATTGCGCTGGAACGGCGCCGACAACAGCACGGCCAGCGTGGTCAGGAACGGGAAGAGCAGCACGTAGAGGAACGACCGCTTGGTGTCCACGACGACGATCGGCTGCCGGGTGTCGACGGCGTTCTGCAGCATGCGGCCGGCCAGCGGCGGCGGGAAGTGGTGGAAGGCGCCGTAGATGGTGCGCGTCCCCTCCACCCGGCAGTCCGTGGCGTCGACCGGCTCAGACACGTAGTCCACCGAGCAGCACGAGTCGGGCAGCAGACGACGGTTCTCGGCCTGCACGCGCTGGAACGCGCGCACGTTCGGCACCAGATCCGTCAGCGTCACGTGGGTGTGGATGCCCTCGCGATGCAGCCGCCGCTGGATGAGCGGCACCGGTCCGCCGGAGCCCGCGCAAAGATCGACGATCCGGTGGTCGGCGCCCTGGCGCAGGGCCAGCGACAACGGCCGCGAGTACTCCCGCGCGGCGTCCGTCAGGCGGTAGATGAACGTGATGGACTCCGTGTGCAGGGTGCGCAGCACGGCCGGGGTGCGGTCGAGGTCGTGGAGTTCCACGAAGTCAATGCGCGGGAGCGATTCCATGGCTCCTATGCCTACTGGTCAACCGGACCGGCAGTCCATCCGCCGGTGTGGGTAGTCCGATGCCGTGGGACCTCCACCAGAACAGCGAAAAGGGCCCGCTCAACGGGGAGCGGGCCCTTCTCAGCAGCTCTGAACGAGCGAATCAGCCCTCGAGGGCGTTCGCGCGCAGGGCCATCGCCGACTTCTTGTTGGCGGCCTGGTTGGCGTGGATGACGCCCTTGGTGGCGGCCTTGTCGAGCTTGCGGGACGCGTCCTGCAGCAGCTCCAGGGCCTTCGCCTTGTCACCGGCCTCGGCAGCCTCACGGAACTTGCGGATGGCCGTCTTCAGGGACGACTTGACCGACTTGTTGCGAAGGCGAGCCTTCTCGTTGGTCTTGATCCGCTTGAGCTGGGACTTGATGTTCGCCATGCGACATCACCCTTCTTGTCGAAACCGGAGTTCGTGACGCGCTTGGTCGGCACCAGCCTGAGCTGGCTTCTCCTCCACGGCGGAGCGCCGCGCGTTCACGACGAGGAAGGATATCAGGCCAGCTCAGCGCACCGTGAACGCGGCCTTCTCCGCACCCACCACGGCCTCGTAGCCACCTCGGGCGACCTCACGCCGGCCGTCTCCGTCGACGTCGCCGACGGTCAGCGCCAGCTGCGAGAGCGTGAACGACACCTCGACCTGCTTCGACTGTCCCGCAGCGAGTTCCACGCGGGTGAAGCCCACCAGCCGCTGGTCGGGCGTGAGCACTGGTGAGGCCGGCTGACGCACGTAGACCGGCACCACAACAGTGCCCGCACGCGCACC
Source organism: Lentzea indica (assembly GCF_012184385.1). Classification (GTDB taxonomy): domain Bacteria; phylum Actinomycetota; class Actinomycetes; order Mycobacteriales; family Pseudonocardiaceae; genus Lentzea; species Lentzea indica. Next base: position 7,038 of record NZ_VSRL01000282.1, on the reverse strand, counting down.
GGTGTTCGCCACCGTGAACTTCACCACGCCGTTGTGCCGATCAACCGCGACGGCCGCACCAGAGGTCGTGAACGAGGTGTACGACAGTCCGTGCCCGAACGCGTACAGCGGGTCGTACTTCGCGCCCGCCGACGTGTTCGCGCCCGGCAGCTGGTCGTAGGTGAGCGTCGGGTCGCCGAGCGTCTTGGGCCACGACACCGGCAGCTTGCCGCTCGGGTTCACCGCGCCGAACAGCACGTCGGCGATCGCCCTGCCACCCTCGCTGCCCGGCAACCAGCCCGCGACCAGCGCGTTCGCGTCCGCCGCTGCTCCGAGCACCTGCGGACGGGCCGTCAGCAGCACCACGACCACCGGCTTGCCGGTCGCCTGCACCGCGTCCACCCACGCCTGCTGCTCGGCGGTCAGCGCCGGGTTCTCCGTGTCGGCTGGACCCTCCGCACCGGGTTTCTCGCCCAGGACGACGACAACCGCGTCCGCATCAGCGGCCTCGGTCACCGCGGCAGCAGGAGTCGCAGCGTGCACCACGGACGCACCAGGAACTGCCTCGCGAACACCCGTCAGCACGGTCGCGGTCGGCGGCAGCGGCGAGTCGTCCGGCACGCCCTGCCACTCGACGGTCCAGCCACCGAGCTGGCGGCGCACGTCGTCCGCGGTCTCACCGGTCACGACGATCTTCTTGGCCGACGTGGAAAGCGGCAGCACACCGTCGTTCTTCAGCAGCACGGTGCCCTCGGCGGCCGCCTGACGCGCGAGCGGGCGGTCCACGTTCACCACGTTGCCGTCTGCCTTCGCCGGGTCCACGTACGGCTTCTCGAACAGCCCCAGGTCGAACTTGAGCTTCAGGACTCGCCGCACCGCCTGGTCGATCCGCCCGCGCGACACGGAACCGTCGCGCACGTTCGCCAGCAGCAGCGAGGTGAACTCGGCCGCGTTCGACGGCTCCATCGCCATGTCCACACCGTCGTTGACGCTCATCGCGATCGCCGTCTTGTAGTCAGGCGCGACCTTGTGCCGGTCCACCAGGTACTTCATGTCCTGCCAGTCCGAGACCGCGACACCCTTGAAGCCCATGCGGTCACGCAGCTGCTTCTGCAGCATGTACTTCGACGCGTGCACCGGCACGCCGTTGAGCGAGCCGGAGTTGATCATCACGGTCTTCACACCCGCGTCGAACTGCGCCTGGAACGACGGCAGCACCACGTCCTGAAGCTGCCGAATCGGGATCTGCGCGGCCGCGCGGTCGTGCCCGTTAGCCGGCGCCGAGTAGCCGGCGAAGTGCTTCGCGGTGGCGGTCAGCTGCGCGGTGTCGTCCACTTTGGACTGCTGCCCGCGCACGTTCGCCGCCGCCAGCTGACCGGCCAGGAACGGGTCCTCGCTGTACGTCTCGTAGTAGCGGCCCCAACGGGTGTCGCGCGCGATGTCCGAGACCGGCGCAAAATTCCAGAAGACACCCGTCGCGCGCAACGCCTTCGAGGCCGACACACCGATCTGCTCCTGCAGAGCGGGGTTCCACGTCGCGCCGAGCCCGATCTGGTGCGGGAACATCGTCGCGGAGATGACGTTGTTGTGCCCGTGCACGCCGTCCGCGCCGTAGATGATCGGGATCTTCAACCTGTTGTTCTCCAACGCATAGCGCTGGATCGCGTTGTTCATCTCGGCCCACGCCTTGGGCGTGTTCTCGACGGGCGAGTCACCGCCGCCGGACAGGATCGAGCCCACGTGAGCGTCCGAGAGCACCGCCTTCAGGCAGGACTCGACCAACGGCCCGTTGGCGTTGTTGCAGTCACCGCGCAGCTTCCCGACGCGGATCTGCGCCATCTGCCCGATCTTCTCCTCGAGCGTCATTCTCCGCAGCAGGTCCTCGACCCGCCGCTCCGTTGACGCCCTAGCGTCCAGATAGATCTCTTTGCCCGCCGCCAGACCACCAGCCGGTGTCATCGACGCGATCAGCACAGCAACACTCAGCACGCCGAGACCGGCGCGCCTGCGGGAAAACAAAGACAAGACTCCTCCACGCTCCCGTGCGCCCGCCGCACACGATCGCGTGGAGGAGTCGGACAAAACACCCCCGAACGGAGGAACTCCGTGGAAGCGGTTTCATGCTGGTGAAACGCCTGTTCAGCCGCCGAGGACGCGCCGCGTCAAAGACTGTTTTTCATGGCTCGTCCTCAGCGTTCTGGTCGGACTTCTTCGGTGGCCTGCCCCGGCGAGGCATCTTCTTCGCCTCGCCCGGCAACCGGCCCGCGTCCGCCAGCGCACGCCGCAGCAGGAACTCGATCTGCGCGTTGGTGCTGCGCAGCTCGTCGTTCGCCCACCTGGTCAACGCGTCGTGCACGGCCGGATCGAGCCTGAGCAGAACGCTCTTACGCTCAGCCATCAGGTGTAGAGGGACCCGGTGTTCACCACGGGCTGCGTGGATCGGTCGCCGCACAGAACGACGAGCAGGTTCGAGACCATCGCCGCCTTGCGTTCCTCGTCGAGCTCGACGACGTTCTGCTCGGCCAGCTTGGCGAGCGCGAGCTCCACCATGCCGACGGCGCCCTCCACGATCCGCGTCCGTGCCGCCACGACCGCGCTCGCCTGCTGACGCTGCAGCATCGCGTGTGCGATCTCCGGCGCGTACGCGAGGTGCGTGAGCCGCGACTCGATCACCTTCACGCCCGCGGACTGCACCCGTGCCGAGATCTCGATCGCGAGCGTCTCGGTGATCTCGTCCGCGTTCTCCCGCAACGACAAGCCGGCTTCCTCATGGTTGTCGTACGGGTAGCTCGTCGCGATGTGCCGTACGGCTGTCTCCGTCTGGATGCCGACGAACCGCACGAAGTCGTCCACCTCGAACCGTGCGCGCGCAGTGTCTTCCACCTGCCACACGACCACGGCCGCGATGTCGATCGGGTTGCCGTCCGCGTCGTTGACCTTGAGCGTCGCCGTCTCGTGGTTGCGGATCCGGGTCGAGATCTTCTGCCGGGTCGTGAACGGGTTCGCCCACCGCAGGCCGTCCGTGCGGACCGTGCCCACGTACCGGCCGAGGAACTGGAGCACCCGCGCCTCACCCGGCGCCACGGTGAAGAGCCCCCTCATGATCAGCGCCGCGGCCAGGAACAGCAGCAAGACCACGATCACGATCGCCGCCGACGGGTCGGCGCCGTCCGCGGCCTTTCCGAGGATCTCCTGCACGAGCAGCCACACGGCCACCGCGATCACCACCACCCCTCCGAAGAACATCGGCAGACCAGGCAGGTCCTTCGCGTGCTTCTCCCGCACCACCGGTGCGGGCATGTGCACCGTCGTGTCCACCACTGCGCTCATCCAGACCCCCTATCGAAGTAGTAGCTAAGTGATATCACTTTTTGGAGGTGATCGCCAGTTAGGCTGGATCGCATGAGGGCGAAGAAGCAGCGCGTGGCCGCGTACGGGGTGTGCATCAACGACGACGACGAGATCCTTCTGGCGCGCTGGCTCGGCCCGAAGGGCAAGCGCTGGATCCTGCCCGGCGGCGGCATCGACCACGGCGAGCACCCGCACGACGCCGTCATCCGCGAGTTCGAGGAGGAGACCGGCTTCGAGATCGAGGTGCTGCGGCTGCTCGGCATCGACTCGGAGTTCCGGGAAGAGTCCGACCGCGACTACCACGCGCTTCGGATCATGTACGAGGTGCGGATCGCGGGTGGCGACCTGCGGTACGAGGTGGGTGGCACGACAGACCTCGCCCAGTGGTTCCCGCTCACAGACATCGGACAACTGGAGCGCGTGCCCTCGGTCGATACGGCTCTTGGTTTGTATCGAACTACCCCAGCTGCTGGGATCTTGCGGTAACTTGGCTCTACCGCCGCCGACGACCCATTCACTGGAGTTGGCGAATGATCCGATCACTGGCCGCAGTCGGCGCGGCCGCCCTGCTGTCGTCCTTCGTCCACGTCCCTGCGTACGCGGCTGTCGTCGGCGTCTCGACCGTGTCCTCCCTGCAGGCCGCGATCGACTCCGCCCTGCCCGGTCAACGCCTGGTGCTCGCTGATGGTGTGCACCAGGCCGGCCGGCCCATCAAGATCACCAGGTCCGGCATCACCATCGCCGCGCAGACCATCGGCGGCACGGTGTTCACCAGTGGTGGCTTCGAGCTCGGCGACGTTCAGAACGTGACCATCGAGGGCTTCGTCTTCGACGGCACCAGCACGCTCTCGGTCCCGCCGGAAGCGCAGGCCACCCGCATCACCCGCAACACCTACAACGGCAACAAGGACGGCGCCTCGCTCAGCGTCAGCGCCGACGACGTGCAGGTCGACCACAACACGTTCTCGAACCGCACGAACGCGGGCGTCTACCTGCAGATCACCGGTCCCGGCAGCGAGATCGCCAAGCGGACGTGGATCCACCACAACTACTTCTACAACCACCAGTTCACCGGCTCGAACGGCGGCGAGTCGATCCGGCTCGGCTACAGCCACAAGCAGTCGAAGTCGGCGAACGCGATCGTCGAGCACAACCTGTTCGAGAAGGCGGACGGCGACTCCGAGGCGATCTCGATCAAGGCGTCGGACAACACGGTCCGCTACAACACGATCCGCAACAGCAAGGGCTACCTCGTCCTGCGGCACGGCCACCGCACCACGGTCGAGGGCAACCTGCTGTTCAACAGCGGCATCCGCTTCCACGGCAACGACCACAAGATCTACAACAACTACGTGGAGAACGCCCGCGACCGCGCGATGGTGTTCGGCTCCGGCAAGGAAGCGGACAGCGGCCCGACCTCGAAGCTGCACGACCGGCCGGACCGCGTGACGGTCGCGTTCAACACGCTCATCGGCACCGGCGCGGTGGTGGACAGCGACGGCGGCACCTACAAGCCGAAGGACTGCGTGCTCGCGAACAACATCATCAAGGGCTCGTCCGGTGGTGTCGTCTCCATGGCCAGCGGCTCGGTCGTGAAGTACGAGGGCAACGTCATCTGGGGCGGCACCGGCGGCAGCATGCCGTCGTCCGGTTACAAGTCCGTCGATCCGAAGCTCGTGAAGGACGCCAACGGCCTGTTCCGGTTGGCCTCCGGCAGCCCGGCGATCGACGCGTCCGCCGGCAGCTACTCCTACGTGTCGCGCGACTTCGACCCGCAGGCGCGTTCCGGCAAGCCGGACGTGGGCGCGGACGAGTACAGCACGTCGGCGATCCGCAAGGCGCTGACGAAGGCCGACGTGGGGCCTACGGCGCCGTAGCGGCTGCCCTTGGGGGCAGACATCGGAGAACTCGAACGCCTTCCGTGCTGGACGAGGCAAGTGGCCTCCGTTGAGCTGCCCCATCCGCAGCAACTCCGCGGTACTTTCGGTCCGCCGCCGCCGACGGGCCACCATAGGAGTTGGCGAATGATCCGATCACTGGCCGCAGTGGGTGCGGCCGCCCTGCTGTCGTCCTTCGTCCAGGCACCCGCGGACGCGGCGGTCGTCAGCGTGCCGACCGTGTCCTCCCTGCAGGCCGCGATCAACTCGGCCCGGCCCGGTCAGCGCATCGTGCTCGCGGACGGCGTGCATCGTGCCGACAAGCCGATCAAGATCACGAAGTCGAGGATCACCATCGCGGCCAAGCGCGCGGGCGGCGCGGTGTTCAGCACCGGTGGCTTCGAGTTCGGCGCGGTCCGCGGTGTGACCGTCGAAGGCTTCGTCTTCGACGGCACCAGCTCCCTGACCGTGCCGGCCGAGGCGGAGGCGAGCCGCATCACCCGCACCACGTTCAACGGCAACAAGGACGGCGCCTCGCTCACCGTGAGCGCGAACGACGTGCAGGTCGACCACAACACGTTCTCGAACCGAACGAACGAGGGCGTGTACCTGCAGGTCACCGGCCCTGGCAGTGAGATCGCTCAGCGGACGTGGATCCACCACAACCACTTCTACAACCACCAGTTCACCGGCTCGAACGGCGGCGAGTCGATCCGGCTCGGCTACAGCCACAAGCAGTCGAAGTCCGCGTACGCGGTGATCGAGCACAACCTGTTCGAGAAGGCGGACGGAGACCCGGAGGCCATCTCCGTGAAGTCCTCGGACAACACGGTCCGCTTCAACACGATCCGCAGCAGCAAGGGCTACATCGTGCTGCGCCACGGCAACCGCACCACGGTCGAGGGCAACGTGCTGCTCGGCAGTGGCATCCGGTTCCACGGGAACGACCACAAGGTGTTCAACAACTACGTGCAGAACACCGGTGACCGGGCGATCGTGTTCGGGAAGGGCTCCGAGACGGACAGCGGCCCGACCTCGACATCGCACGACCGCCCGGACCGCGTCACGGTGGCGTTCAACACGCTGATCGGTACCGGGGCCGTCGTCGACAGCGACACCGGTACTTATGCACCGAAGGACTGCGTGCTCGCGAACAACATCATCCAGGGCTCGTCGTCGAAGCTGATCGACATGATGAGCGGCTCGACGGTCAAGTACGAGGGCAACATCGTGTGGGGTGGCACCGCCGGCATCCCGTCCGGCTACCGCTCGGTCGACCCGAAGCTCCTGCGTGACGCGAACGGTCTCCTGCGCCTCGCGTCCGGAAGCCCGGCGCTCGAGTCTTCCGCGGGCACGTACTCGTATGTCACGAGGGACTTCGACCCGCAGGCTCGCTCGGGCAAGCCCGACGTCGGGGCGGACGAGTACAGCTCTTCTGCGATCAGGAAGCCGCTGACGGCGGCGGATGTCGGGGTCTCCGGGCCCTGACACGGGCGTTTGTCCTGGTGACCGCACGTTTCGCGGTCACCAGGACCCCCGATTTGGAGATCGAAACCGGCTTGTGTAATGTTCTCTCTGCCAGCGCGGAACGGGCCGGAAATCAAAACCGGAACGAGCGGGGCACAAGCCGGAGAGAAAGAGCCTCCTAGAGGCCGATTTGACACCGGCGCGAAACACCGAATAAGCTTCGCAACACAAGCCCCGGAAGTAAGTCAGCGTAAAGCTGATGTGACTGCGGTGTGCGCGTGTTCTTTGAGAACTCAACAGCGTGCCGATAACACAGCCAGTAATATATGAATACCTCCTCGTCGAGGTATTCCTTTGAGTAGAT
>NZ_VSRL01000281.1 GCF_012184385.1 Lentzea indica | reverse complement strand
CGAGCCCGCTCCGCGTCATGCCGGCGCCGTTCGGCCGACGCCAGCTCGGCCTGCGCCTCAGCGACCCGTCGCGCGGCCTCGGCCTCGGCGGCCTGGATCTGGCTCTCGGCGACGCTCGGGTCCGCCATCGCGTTCAGCTCGCCGACGGCCCGCCCGAGGGTCTGCGTCATCTGCTCGGACAGCACCCGGAACCGGTCGAGGAGCTCTTCGGCCCTGATCTTGGCGGTACCGGAGACCCTGGGGAGATTCGTCACGGTGACGACCTCCATGTTTTGCTCGGGCTCCGCGGCCAGCCGCTGCCGCTCCCTCCACGCCCGCCAGCGCGTGTGCTCGGGCAGGTCGCAGTACTCCGAGGGCCTGCCCGGCCCGCCACCTCGGAAAACGGGGCGTTCACAGCCGGGGAAGTTGCAGCTCGTCTCCACGGCAATATCGTAGCAGCATTACGTGTGTAGTTACGTTATCCAACGCAACGCTACCCAATTGGGCAAGAAAAAGCTGACCGCCGATAAGTGAACGTTATCGGGGGTCAGTAATCACGGAGGAAGCCCCAAGGGCTGGCTAGGCCGAACGGGCGGCATTGCGCGCACCGGACTAACGCGCTGCGGAGGGTGGGCGAAGCAGTAGTACGACAGAAAACGGGGGGACCGTGATCACCGTGCTGCTCGTCCGCCACGCGGACATCGACCTGCCGCCGAGTTCCGACGACCCGCCGCTCAACGAGCTCGGCCGCCGCCGCGCCGAGCTGCTGGCGCGGACCGTCGCCGAAGCCGGGGTGACCGCCATCGTCACCTCGGTGTTCCGGCGCACCAAGCAGACCGCGCAACCCCTCGCGTCACGAACACAGCTGCAACCCGTGGTCGCCGGGCCCGACCTGGCCGATCGGATCCGCGCCGGATCGCTGGGCGACGTCGTCCTGGTGGTCGGTCACACCAACACCGTTCCCCCGCTCGTCCAGGAGCTCGGTGGCACGCCGAGCCCGATCGGTGAACGGGAGTTCGACAACCTCTTCGTTGTCACGGTGGACGCGGGCGGGGTGCGGCTCAAGTACGGAGAGAGGGAACCGTGATGGTCTGCTTCATCCTGCCCACCCACATCCTGCTGGAAATGGCCGAAGCGGGTGAGCTCGACACCCGCGAAGCGGTCGAGGCCGCCGTCGCCGCCGCAGGCATGCGCGAGCGCCGCATAGCCGTGACCGCTCTCGTGCAGAGCATGGGGCTCGACGCCGAGCTGATGCCGATGGCGTTCGCGGAGAACAAGTCCGTCTACGACGCCCAGAACGGCGCCCTGCTACCCGGCGTGTTGCGGCGCGGCGAGAAGGACGGCCCCCACGCGGACAAGGCGGTCAACGACGCGTTCGACAACGCCGACAAGACCTACGACTTCTACCGCGATGTGCTCGGCAGACACAGCGTCGACGACAACGGCGCCAAGCTCGTCTCGACGGTGCACTACCGCGAGGGCTACGACAACGCGTTCTGGGAAGGCACCCAGATGGTGTACGGCGACGGCAGCGGCAAGATCTTCAAGGTCGGCAGCCTCGCCGCCGACACCTCCGTGGTCGCGCACGAGATCACGCACGGCGTCGTCGAGTTCACCGCCGGACTCGTGTACAGCAAGCAGTCCGGCGCGCTCAACGAGTCGTGGGCCGATGTGTTCGGCTCGGTCATCAAGCAGCACACGCTGAAGCAGACGGCAGACCAGGCCGACTGGCTGCTCGGCGAGGGCATCCTCGGCACCCAGCTGCAGGGCACAGCGCTGCGGTCGATGAAGGAGCCGGGCACGGCGCACAACTTCGACCGTCAGCCCGCCCACATGGACGACTTCGTGGTCCTGCCCGACGACGGCAACCCGCGCAACGACAACGGCGGCGTGCACATCAACTCGGGTATTCCGAACAAGGCCTTCTTCCTCGTCGCCACCGGTATCGGCGGGCACTCGTGGGAGGCGCCCGCCAAGATCTGGTACGACGCGCTGGCCACGCGACTGCAGCAGAACTCTCAGTTCAAGGACGCGGCGGACGCCACTGTCGCGTCGGCGAAGGAGTTGTACGGTGAGCCGGAAGCGGGCATCGTCCGCTCGGCCTGGCAGGAGGTCGGGGTCCTCTGAAGGTGACAGTCGTCCGCGGCGGTGGGCTCGCGGGACTCGTGAGCTCGACCGCCGTCGACACGTCCGCACTCGCCTCGGCGGACGCCGAGGCGCTGCGAGCGCGCGTCCGCATGGCATCGCTGACCGACGCCGGCGCCCCACGACCGGACCGCGAGATCGTCGAGATCCTCATCGAGGACGACGCAGGCGCCGTGACCACGTTGGTGAACGCCGACGACCTCGCTCCAGGCGTGCGTGAGCTCATCGAATGGGTCGAGTCGGCTCCTGGCCGGACCGAGCACTTCGGCCCACCGGGAATCGGTCCGGCGTAGGCACCAACCGGAGACGACGGCGTGGTTTCACGGCCCAGGGTGCGGCTGTGGCAGCCGGCGCGCGCCGGCGCGTCGCGACCCAGCACGTCGCGCGGATTGGTCAGGTGGCAGGCCCGCAGCGACAGGCAGCCGCAGCCGATGCACTCGGTGAGGTCGTCCCGCAGCGCCTGCAAGTGCGCGATGCGTGCGTCGAGTTCGGTCCGCCAGGCTGCGGACAGCCGTGCCCAGTCGTCGGGGGTGGGGGTGCGTTCGCTGGGGAGCCGGTCCAGGGCTTCCCCGATCGCGGTCAGTGAGATGCCGACGTGCTGCGACGCCCGGATGAAGGCCACGCGGCGCAGCGTGTCGCGGCTGTACCGGCGCTGGTTGCTTGCCGTCCGAGAGCTGCGGATGAGGCCTTTGCGCTCGTAGAAGTGCAGCGCGGAGATCGCGACACCGCTGCGGTCGGCGACCTGTCCGACGGTGAGTTCGTGAAATGTCGTGTGAGCCCTCGGCATGGCGTGACCATAGCGCTTGACCTCAACCGAGGTTGAGGCCAGAGGATCAGCGGCGTCCACGAATCGCGATCAAGGAGCATCCGTGACCTCCGTTCTCGTCATCGGCGCCACCGGGAAGCAGGGCGGTGCCGTCGCCGAGCTGCTGCTCGACCACGGCCACGACGTCACCGCATACGTGCGGTCGCCCGAATCGCCGTCCGCGCTGGCGCTGGCCACCGCCGGGGCGCGGCTCGTCACCGGCGACCTGGCCGACTCATCGGCGCTCGCCGGCGCCGCCAGGGACGTCGACGCGATCTTCGGCCTGTCCGTGCCGTTCGGATCCGGCGGAAAGGACGAGGAGGTCGCCCAGGGGCGCTTCCTGGTCGACGCCGCCACACGGGCCGAGGCGCACCTCGTCTACTCCTCGGTGCGCGGTGCCGACCGGGTGGCGGCGACCGACATCGACCACGCGGACAGCAAGCAGCTCGTCGAGGCTTACCTGCGGGATCAGCAGGTGCGCGCGACCGTCATGGGACCGGTGTACTTCATGGAGAACGCCCTGAACGTCGGGTTCAGCCGCCTCACCGACGGCGTCCTGGCCAACCCGTTGTCCGCGGGCAAGCCGCTCGACCAGGTGACCGTCCGGGACATCGCCGGCCTCGCCGTGCACGCGATCGAGCACCCTGACAGGTACGTCGGCAAGCGGATCGACGTCGTGTCCGACCGGGTCACCGGCGAGGAGGCGGCCCGGATCCTCAGCGAGGTGCTCGGCCGCGAGATCCCGTACCAGCAGATGCCGTTGGACCAGGTCCGTCAGTGGGCGGGCGACGAGACCGCCGACATGTTCCAACGGTTCGAGGACAACACCGACTTCGCCGATATCGAGGCGCTGCACGCCGCCCACCCAGGCGTGGCCTGGCACAGCTATGCCGACTGGGCCAGGACGGTCGACTGGGACCACGTCCTGCGAACCACGACGACGGTCTAGTCGGGCCACGCCCGCAGCACGGAGTCGAGCGCGTCGAGGGCACGTGTCCACGACGCCTCGACCCCGCGAGGGTGGCTGTGGAACGCCCCGGCGCGTTCCAGCGAGACGTACCCGTGGAACGTGCTGTGCAGCAGCCGCACGGCATCGGTCTGGTCGGGTTCCCACAGGTCGTAGCCGCGCAGGATCGCGCGGGTCATCTCGGCGTGCTTGCCTGCCGCGCTGGTCGCCGCCGTGTCCGGGTCCAGGGCCATCTGCGTCGCCGTGTACCGGCCGGGGTGCTCACGCGCGTAGGCGCGGTAGGCGTTGGCGAACGCGACCAGCGCCCCCTTGCCGGAACGGCCCGCGATCGCCTCGGCCACCTGGTCCGCGAGCTCGGCAAGGGCCAGCACGGCCAGGCGCACCCGCAGGTCCTGGGCGTTGCGGATGTGCGAGTACAGCGAGGCGTCCTTCACCCCGAAGTGCCTGGCCAGCGCGGACACCGTCACGTTCTCGAAGCCGACCTCGTCCGCCAGCTCCGCCGCCGCCTGCGTGAGGCGGTCAGCGGTGAGCCCCGCGCGTGCCATCCGTCACCCTTCCTAGGGCCCTTAATAATTTGCCTAGGACCTCTAGGTAAGCCTAGCGTCCCCGGTCATGAAGCCGCTGACCGAACACGACATCCGTGCGTCCTTCGTCAATTCCACGAAGGGCGAGGCGAAGCGCATGCACGTGCCCAAGGATCTCGGCGACCGGCCGTGGGACGACCTCGACTACCTGGGCTGGCGCGATCCCGCCGCACCGGACCGCTCGTATCTCGTGATCGAGCTGGACGGGCGGCTCGTCGGCATCGCGCTGCGACGGGCGTCGCAGGCAGGACATGCGCGCAAGACCATGTGCGCGTGGTGCCTGACCACGCATTCCGGTGATGGTGTGTCACTGATGACCGCGCGCAAGGCCGGGAAGTCCGGGCAGTTGGGCAACTCCGTCGGCGTGTATCTCTGCGCGGACCTGGCGTGCTCGCTGTACCTGCGCGGTAAGAAGAGTGCGGGTCCCGGCTCGCGGTTCAAGGAGTCGATCACGATCGACGAGCAGGTCGAACGGATGCTCTCCGGGATCAGGGCGTTCCTCGATCGAGTGAACTCGTAGAGAGCTGGAAGAGCGTCTCCGATCAGGTCGTCACAGTTCGAGCACCAACTCGGCCGTGCACGCGCGGGCGCAGGGCCAGGGTTCGCCGCACTCGGTGCATCCGTTCGTCGCGGGCAGGTGCGTGTCGAGCACCTGAACCGCTCTGGTCCGGTAGCGCTCCAGGTCGGACTCCCAGTTGTGGCGGGAGCCCGCGGTCGCACTGGTCATTTTTCATCAGTCCTCGGTTTGTGCTGTAGGACACAGCATGCACCCGCGACTCCGCTGTTGGGCGGCAATTCGGCGAAACGAGACGATCGGCGGGTCGTGACACCACGACCGTGCACCCCGATGAGGCGTTCCGTCAGGCGCCGACCCGACGATCGGGGGCAAAAGACGAATCATGGCCGGTTCGCGCGGCATCATGTCCACATGGACATTCCAGCGTCGCTGGCGGCGGCCGCACGTGGTGACCAGGCCGCGTGGGACGCGCTGGTCAGGCAGTTCAGCGGGCTGCTGTGGTCGATCGCCCGTGCGTACCGCCTGAGCGACGCCGACGCGGCCGACGCCGTGCAGTGCACGTGGATCAGGCTGGTCGAGAACCTGGACAGCATCGCCCAACCGGAACGTCTGGCCGGCTGGCTCTCCACCACCGCGCGGCACGAGTGCCTGCAGCTCCTGCGCCGCGCCGGCCGCCTTCCCGAACCCGCCGAGGAGATCGCCGACTCCCCCGACCCCGCCCCGCCCGTCGACCACGAGCTGATCGTCGGCGAACGCAACGCCGCGCTGTGGCACGTCTTCGAGGACCTCCCGGACCGCTGCCGACGCCTGCTGCGCGTGCTGATGGCTTCGCCGCCACCTGCCTACGCCGACGTCGCCCTCGCGCTGGACATGCCGGTCGGCAGCATCGGCCCGATCCGCCAACGCTGCCTGGGCCGGTTGAAAGCGCTGGTCAGGGGCAACGAGCTGCTGGAGGGACGGTCATGAACGACGACGACTTCCTCGACGTGCTGCGCGCAGCGGCCGACGAGTTCGACCCGGTCCCGGCCGGTGTGCTGCGCGATGCCAGTGCCGCGCTGGCGTTGCGCTCGCTGGACGCGGAACTGGCCGAGCTGGTCGAGTCGGAGGCCTTGGTGCGTGGCGGCGGGCCGCTGACGCTCGCCTTCGAGTCCGAGCGGGTCACGGTCAGTCTGGAGATCACCGACGACGTGGTGCGTGGCCTGGTCACCGGGGCCGAGGGTGAGGCGGTGGTAGAGACGCCGCGGTCACGCCGTGCGGTGCCGATCTCCGATGGCTGGTTCACGGCGACCGAGGTGCCGCCGGGGATGGTCAGAATCAGGCTGACCGCGTCAGACGGCACGCCGGTCGTCACGCGCTGGGTCCGCAGCTGACCGGTTGGGTCACCACGGATCGGGCAGCCCCTTTCCCGTGGTGATCAGGCTGCGCAGGCTGCCGCCGACGTAGTGCAGCCAGCCCGTGGAGCACGCGCCGAAGCACTCGACGTCCGGCACCAGGCCGACGTGGGTGAACCGCAGTTCGGTACCTCCGGCGGCGGGGGCGATGTCGAACACGATCTCGCTGCCCGTCCACTCGGCCGGCTCCGAGATGAAGGACAGGTGGCTGTCGATCACCTGCCAGACCACGCGACGGCCCGGCTCGAGCTCGGCCACGCGCTGAAGGCTGTAGTGCTGCGGGGGATGCCGGTAGGAGAACTCGGCTCCCACCTCGTCGGTACTCCCCTCGATCTCGCCCGTCCACCAGGCGCGGACGTCCAGGACGGCGGCGAAAACCTCGTCCGGTGACTGCTCGACGACGTACGACGTCGAATAGCCGCGCTCGGTGCGCGGTGCCTGTGTCGTCATGGGTGATCAGATCCTGTCTCTCGGGCCGCTTCAGGGCGCGGTCGTCCGGCGCCGCCACGGTGGTGGCGGCGAACATGGGGTGTGCGAATGCGGTCAGTCCTGCTTGCCGCGCTGGATCCGCTCGGCGATCCGCTTGATGCGCTGCAGCCGGGCGTCCCAGGTCGTGATCACCGCGGACAGCTGGGCGACCGCACGGGCGAACTGGACCTCGTCCACCTCGTAGCGGCGTTCACGTCCCGCAGTCGTCACGTGCACCAGGCCGACGCCGTCCAGCACACCGAGGTGCTTGGCGACCGCCTGCCGGGTGACGGGCAGCTGCTCGCTGAGCGTGGTCGCCGTACCGCCTCCGTCGGTGAGGAGCAGGTCGAGCATCCGCCGGCGGGTCGGGTCGCCGATCGCGGACCAGAGACCGTCGTCGATCGTGGTGCTCACCGCCGCGCGACCAGCTCGGTGGCACGGGTGACGAGGCGCGGGAGGAAGTGGTCCCAGCCGCGGGCGTGATCGAGGTAGGCCTGCTCCAGCACGGCGGCCTCCCACCCGCGCTCACGGAAGCCGGTCTCCTTGAAACGCAGCAGCGTGCCGTCGCCGGACGGAACGAGGTCGATGGTGACCAGCAGGGAGTTGTCCGGCGCCGCCGTCTCACCCTTGTCGTACACCCAGCGGAACGCGAACCGGCGGGGCGGGTCGGCCTCCACGACGGTGAGCTCCTCGACCTTCGCGTCAGGAGAGGCCGGGTCGCCGAAGACGATCCTGCCGGTGCCGCCGGGCACCGGATCGAGCTCGGCTTCGTCAGGCCACCACTCGCGCAGGTGCTCGGCGGAGCTGACGACCTCGTAGACCACCTCGGGGCTGGCGTCGATGCGCAGCTCCCGTTCGATGCTTCCGTACTCCATGTGAGCCTCCCGGCTTGAACGCAACCATCGGTTGCACGTCAACCTAACCGGCCCGCCTCGCTAACGCAACCGTTGGTTGCGCGTGTATTTGGGCGCCGAAGGTGTCCTCTCCTCTGGTACAGGGGAACCAGAGGGGGAACGACACATGGTCTGCTTCATCCTGCCCGCCCACCTGCTGATCGAACTCGCCGAAGCGGGCAACGTCGACATCCGCGACACCATCCCGACCCTGCTCGCCTCGGCCGCCCTGCGCACCCAGCGCGACGCGCTCACCGAGGCCGTGCAGTTCCTCGACCTCAACGCCGGCCAGCTGCGGGGTCCCGCCGGCGAGTTCAAGGCCGTGCACGACGTCCAGGGCGGCGACGAGCGCAACCTGCCCGGCGTCATGCGCCGCAAGGAAGGCGACGGCGCCGTGGGGGACGCCGCCGTCAACGACGCGTTCGACAACGCCGACAAGACCTACGACTTCTACCGCGACGTGCTCGGCCGCCACAGCGTCGACGGCAACGGCCTCAAGCTCGTCAGCTCGGTGCACTTCGGCCGCGGCTTCGACAACGCCTTCTGGGACGGCACCCAGATGGTCTACGGCGACGGCAGCGGCAAGGTCTTCCAGCCCGGCGCGCTGTCCCGCGACCTCTCCGTGGTGGGCCACGAGATCACGCACGGCGTCGTCCAGTACACGGCAGGCCTGCGCTACCGGAAGCAGTCCGGTGCCCTGAACGAGTCGATGGCCGACGTGTTCGGCTCGCTGGTCAAGCAGCACGCGCTCGGCCAGTCCGCTGACCAGGCCGACTGGCTCATCGGCGCGGGCATTCTCGGCACGCAGCTGCAGGGCGTCGCGCTGCGGTCGATGAAGAACCCTGGGACGGCGCACCAGCTCGACCGCCAGCCCGGCCACATGAGCAACTACGTCGACCTGCCCGACGACGGCAACCCGCGCAACGACAACGGCGGCGTGCACATCAACTCCGGCATCCCCAACAAGGCCTTCTACCTTGCGGCGACCCGGCTGGGCGGCAACGCGTGGGAGAAGGCGGGCAAGGTCTGGTACGACGCGCTGGCCACGAAGCTCCACGTGAACTCGAACTTCACCGAGGCGGCTGCCGCGACCGTTGCCTCCGCGCAGGCGCTGTTCGGGGCCGAGGTCGCCGGTGTGGTGCGCGCTTCGTGGAACGACGTCGGCGTCAACTAGCCAGGTGCTCCTGCAGGCGGACGTGCCGGAACTGGTAGGCGGGCCCGTTCGCCCGCAGGACACCACGGTGGCGCGCGTCGTCGAGGAACGTCATCAGCCGCCACGGGATCCTGCGGTGCGGCCTGCCGCCCCGGCACATCCCATGATCAGCACCAGCTCCGCGGCGACCAGCGGCGGCCAACGGAGATGGATCGTCGCCAGCAGCAGCACGTACAGGGCCGCGCCGAGAACCAGCCAGGTCAGGCAGAGCTTCCGGTCGTTTCGCAGCAACGCGCGACCGTCCGGGTCGGTCACCGTGTCGGACCGATGCCGGGCCGTCTCGGACAGGACGATGATCCAGGAGAGCAACAGGAAGAAAGTCACCGTCCCGACCGCCTCCGGTTCGATCGTGATGACCACGACGAGGATCACGCACGACCCGAGAATCCCCAGAGTTCTCGGCACATACTCACGTCCCAGCCGCGTCCTCGCGAACTTGGCCGGCCGGATCGGCCTGCGCCGCACCACCGCGCCGAGGCAGGTACCGAGTCCCGCGAAGTAGGCGACCTCCTGATTGTTGCCCGCGTCGGGGTACAACGCCCAGACACCGCTGTACAACCCGAACACCACCAGCCCCGCGATCGAGGCGACGAGCAGGCGCGGCACCGCGGCGGTCAGGTGCCACCACTCGAAGTCCTGGCCGGGACGCACCGCGAGGTACCTCAACCAGTCGAACGCTCTCGCGAGTGGCCACGCGTGAGTCCTGACCGACCGATACGGGCCGACGGCCTGCGGACGCCGCTCGTAGACGGCAGGCAGGTACGCACGCACCAAGTGCTGCTCCACGTCGTCCCGCGTCCCGAACCGCAGCAGTTCGGCCGGATCGGTCTGCGGCGCCTGGTAGATCGTGCGCGCCAGATAAACCATCAACGGGCTCGACAACGCCTCCGCGACCGGGCCCGGCCGGCGCAGCGCGGTGATCACCGGCGTCCAGCGGGCTTCTCCGAGATACGCCGAAACGCCAGCGGACGACACCGGCGCGAGTTCCACCACCGCGGCACCGCTGAGGAACGTCCCGAAACTCGTCACCGCCGCGTGGTACTCGGCACTGCGACACGTCACCACGACCGGACGCATTCCCACCGCCCGATTCAGACCGTCCAGTGCGGCAGCGTGCAGGTGCGAGGGCAGCTCGTCGAGCCCGTCCACGACGATCATCACCAGCCCCTCGGCCACGAACCGGGCGGCGGCGTTCTTGCCGTACGCCCGCACATTGCGCAGAGCCGGGTAGTCCTCATCGAGCCTGCGTGCAGCCCAGGTGTCGAGGTGCTCCGTGGTGGGATCCCACGACGTCGCGGAGAGCAGGATCGGTACCGGCTCGGCGTCGCGCGGGTGCTCCAGCAGTTCGAGCGTCAGCAGCAGTGCCGCCACCGTCTTGCCCGCACCGGGTTCGCCCAGCACGACGAGCTGGCGGCGTTCGAGCCCCCGGAACATCCCCGGCACGTCGCGCACGTCCCCGTGCGAACCGGAGAACCGCACCCGCAACGGGGCCGGCTGCCGCAACGCCCGGTTCTCCGCTTCTGTCGTCCACTGCCTGCGCACCGCCGCCGCCAGCTCACGGGCGGCGCGGCGGAGCGGGGTGTCCTCGCGCGCGTGGAGGTGGATGTCGCCGTGCAGGTCCCGGAACTGCATCACCGGGGCGTTCACCTGATCGGCGTGCACCTCGTTGCGCACCTCGTTCGGTTCCACACGGCCATCCTGCCGTACGTATCGCGGGCATATCGAAATTCGCATACGTCGCCGCAACGATCTCCGGTCTTCGCTGAACGCATGACTACTGGGGAACAATGGAACCGGCGTTCGCTGCTACGGGGAGCTGCCGCGGTGGCCGGCGCCGTCGCGACGGCGCCGTTG
>NZ_VSRL01000280.1 GCF_012184385.1 Lentzea indica | reverse complement strand
GAGACCGGCCTGCGCGAGCACGAAGGTGCCCGTGCAGATCGCGGCTATGCGGGTGCCCGCCCGCGCCGCGGCACGGACCGCGTCCAGCACGCGAGGTCGGTGTCGCGCCCGCCGCCACCGATCACGATGCACGTGCCGGCGCTCCGGATCGCGGTGAGATCGCGGTCGACGACGACGTCGGGGCCGCTGATCGCCTCGACCGGCCGGGATCCGCCGCGCACACGACCAGCTCGTAGCCGCCGGCGGCGTCGAGGACCATCTGCGCGATCGCGAGGTCGAACGAGTACACCGGCGCGACCACGACGAAGACGATCCGATGCATGGCCAGAACCTCCGGGAACGTGGCAACCGGGCCGGTGCCACCGATCCGCGCGGCACCTCACAGTGGATCAAGCAATCCCGCGCATCCCAATCTTCCCGAAATGAGGATCATGTCCATGCACGTGATCATCGGTCGTGGCGCCACGGCTCACGCCGCGGCCCTGCTGCTCGCCGAGGCAGGCGACGAGGTCAGGATGGTCAGCCGCACCGGCGGCGGCCCCGAGCATCCGCACGTCACCCGGATCGCACTCGACGCGGGCGACGCGACCGCGTTGAGCGAGATCGCCGCAGGAGCGGCCACGATCATCAACTGCGTCATGCCCGCGTACCACACCTGGCCGCAGACGGTGCCTCCGTTGTTCGGCGCGATCCTGTCCGTCGCCGAACGCACGGGTGCCGTCTACGTGATGCTGGGCAACCTCTACGGCTACGGGCCCGTCGACGGGCCGCTCACCGAGGACCACCCGCTCGCCGCGACCGGCCCCAAGGGCGAGGTGCGCGCCCGCATGTGGCGGGAGGCGAAAGCGGCACATGACGCGGGCCGGGTTCGTGTCACCGAAGTGCGCGCCGGCCAGTTCATCGGCCCTGACGCGTTCTCGATCTTCAACGCGACGGTCCTGCCCCAGGTGCTGGCCGGACGGCTCGCCCTCGTGCCCGCCGCGCTCGACACCCCGCACTCGTTCACCTCGATCGGCGACGCCGCACTGGCCCTGGTCACCGCCGCTCGTGACCGGCCGCAGCCTCGGGCAGGCCTGGCACGCCCCCGTCGTCGTCCGCTCCGTCCGGGAGCTGGCGACCCGGCTCGCCGAGCTGGCCGGTGCGCCGGCACCCCGGCTCGCGGAGATGACCGACCGCGAGCTGACCCTGCTAGGCGCCACCGCCCCACTGTGGGAGGAGCTCTGGGAGACGCACTACATGTCCCACCGCCCGTTCGTCGTGGACGCCTCCCGCATCGAGACGACGTTCGGGTTGACGGCGACGCCGGTCGACGAGGTGCTCACCGCAACGCTGCGCCGGGCAGGCACGCCGACGCGGGCGCTCACCACAGCCTGACCGACCAGAGCCTCAACCAATCAGGGCCTTTGCAACGGGACTTTTGCGGACGTCGTCAAAAGTCCCGTTGCAAAAGGGCAGGTCAGCAGGTACGGGCGACCGATATGTCAGTCTTCAGGGCCGTCGCTGAGCACCTTGCGCGACACCTGCGCGTGCGCCAGCCGACGGACGGCCTTGATCACGGCGTCGCCGATGAGCGTGCCGACGACCATTCCCTCGACGATGTCGTCGGTCGAGCCGCGAGTCGCGATGTAGTCCACGTCGGCCTGCGCGATGATCTTCAGCCCCTCCAGGTAGGGGTCGAGCAGCTCGCGGAAGTGGTCGTGCCCGACCGACCTCGCCGCGGACAGCGCGGTGGCGAGCATGTGCGTGACGTTGCTGTCGGTGACGTCGGCACACTCCTCGCCCTGCCGTCGGAAGAACGCGAGGACGTCCTCGACCGCGAGCGGGTCGAGCTCGCCGGTGCCGGGCTGACTGATCGCCTCCTGCACCAGGCCGAGCTTCTTGTGCAGCGTGTCGTCGCGGGTGTCGAGGGCGGCGAGGACGTCGCGCACCGCGGCGATGGAGAGGTCGCCGACGTCGACCAGTGCCCGCACGAGCCGGAGCCTGCGCAGGTGCTCGTCGTCGTAATGCGCCTGGTTCGGGCTGGTCAGCACGCCGGCGGGCAGCAGTCCCTCACGCAGGTAGTACTTGATCGTCGGCACCGGAACGCCGCTTCGCTTCGAAAGCTCGCCAACACGCATATGGATAGTGTACCTTTCCGATAGCGGAGAGTACCGCTATCCATTCGTCACCGGGGGTTCAGATGTTGAAGACCGCGTACCACTGGCACCGACCGTTAATGCTCTTCACGCTGTCCATGGTCGTGCTGACCCCGATCGCCGCGCTCGGCATGCTGCTGGACGACCGGGTGCTGGTCGACTCGCCGATCTGGTTCAAGCCGTTCAAGTTCGCGGTGTCGTTCACGCTCTACAGCGCCACCCTGGCGTGGTTCATCAGTCTGCTGGAGGGTCGCCTGCACAAGATCGCGTGGTGGTTCGGCACGGCGTTCGCACTGACGGGTGTCGCCGAGATGACGATCATCGTCACGCAGGTCACCAGGGGGAAGCGCAGCCACTTCAACTTCGAGACGCCGCTGGACACGGCGTTGTTCGGGGCCATGGGCATGCTGGCCCTGGCCCTGATGGGCACGAGCCTGGTCATCGGAGTGTTGCTGTTCCGCAAGAGTTTCGACGACCCCGCCAAGAAGTGGGCGATCCGGCTCAGTCTGCTCATCGCACTCGTCGGCATGAGTGTCGGCTTCCTCATGACGCAGCCGCGCGCCGGCCAGTCGCCCGAGAAGGGCGTGCTCGGCTCGCACTCGATCGGCGGGCCCGACGGCGGCGCGTACATGCCACTCACGGGGTGGAGCACCATCCACGGCGACCTGCGCGTCGGGCACTTCATCGGCATGCACGCGGTGCAGGTGCTGCCCCTGCTGATCGTGCTCGCCGGCCGGTGGGCGAACGCGCGCCTCGCGTGGGTGGTCAGCGGTGGCTACCTGGGCATCACGCTGCTCGTCACGTGGCAGGCGCTGCGCGGACAGCCGCTCATCAAGCCGGACGCCCTCACCCTGACCGTCGCCGCCGCCATCGTCGTCGCGACCGCGCTGGGCGTGGCGTGGGCGCGGCAGCCGCAGAAGAACATCGAGAAGGAGCTCGTGCCCGCATGACCGCCACCCTGTTCGACCTGACGTTCCTGCTGATCGCGCCGTTCTGGCTGCTCATGATCTTCGCGCCGAAGTGGGCGTGGACGCGACGGATCGCCGAGTCGTACCTGATCGTGCTGCCACCGGTCGTGATCTACGTCGTGCTGATGATCCCGGTGCTGCCAGAGCTGTTGCCGCTGGTCACGCGGCCGGAGCTGGCGAAGCTCGCCGAGTTCATGGCCACGGACACGGGCGCCGCGCTGGTGTGGGCGCACATGATCGCGTGGGACCTGTTCGTCGGGCGCTGGATGTACCTGGAAGGTCGCCGCCTGAACGTCCACCCGCTGGTGATGGCACCCGTTCTGGTGATCACGATCCTGCTGGCCCCGGTCGGGTTGCCGCTGTTCCTGATCGTACGCAAGGTGTGTGACGCAAAGAACAGGGGTGCCACTGTAGTTACTCACCAGTAACGAGGGCTAGAGTTGGCGTTACCGACCGGTAGGGATGTCGCGCACCCCCTGCCCGGTGGACAGAGTTGTCACCACAAGTGGAGGAGACGCCGTGGCCGCACCAGCAGCGCCGGCACGCGTTCGGAACGTGGTCTTCGTCGACGGCGTCCGCACGCCGTTCGGCAAGGCCGGCCCGAAGGGCATTTTCGCCGAGACCCGTGCAGACGACCTCATCGTGAAGGTCATCCGTGAGCTGCTGCGCAGGCACCCCGAGCTGCCGCCGGAGCGCGTCGACGAGGTCGCCATCGCGGCGACCACGCAGATCGGCGACCAGGGCCTCACGCTCGGCCGCACGGCCGCACTGCTCGCGGGCCTGCCGAAGTCGGTTCCCGGTTACTCGATCGACCGCATGTGCGCGGGCGCGATGACCGCCGTGACCACCGCCGCGAGCGGCATCGCGTTCGGCGCGTACGACGTCGCCATCGCGGGCGGCGTCGAGCACATGGGCCGCCATCCCATGGGCGAGGGCGTCGACCCGAACCCGCGCTTCCTGTCGGACAAGATCGTCGACACCAGCGCGCTGGTCATGGGCCAGACCGCGGAGAACCTGCACGACCGGTTCCCGCACATCACCAAGGACCGCACGGACGCCTACGCGGCCGCTTCCCAGGCCAAGTACGCCGACGCGATCAAGAACGGCAAGATCGGGCCGGAGCTCGTGCCCGTCGCGACCCGTTCCGCGGAGCACGGCTGGGGCCTCGCCACCGCAGACGAGCCGCCGCGTCCCGGCACCACGGTCGAGGACCTGGCCAAGCTCAAGACGCCGTTCCGCCCGCACGGCCGGATCACCGCGGGCAACGCGGCCGGTCTGAACGACGGCGCGACCGGCTGCATCCTCGCCGAGGAGGAGACCGCGCGTGAGCTCGGCCTTCCCGTCGGCATGCGGATGGTCGGCTACTCGTTCCTGGGCGTCGAGCCCGAGGTCATGGGCATCGGCCCGGTGCCGGCCACCGAGAAGGCTCTCGAGCGCGCCGGTCTGTCCATTGAGGACATCGACCTGTTCGAGGTCAACGAGGCGTTCGCCATCCAGGTTCTCGCGTTCCTCGACCACTTCGGGATCGCGGACGACGACCCCCGCGTGAACCAGTGGGGCGGCGCGATCGCCACGGGTCACCCGCTCGCGTCGAGCGGTGTGCGCCTGATGACGCAGCTGTCGCGTCAGTTCGCCGAGCGGCCGGACGTCCGCTACGGCCTCACCACCATGTGCATCGGCATCGGCATGGGCGGGACCGTTATCTGGGAGAACCCGAACTGGAGTGGCGACAAGTGACCATCACCGCTGAGGAAGCAAAGGCGATCTTCCCCGACGAGGTCGTCACCCACGCCAAGACCCGTCTGATCAGCGTTCCCGGCCTCGACAAGCCGGTCGCGTTCATCACGATCGACAACGGCCTGGACCACACCCGTCCGTCGACGTTCGGCCCGCAGTCGCTGGTGTCGCTCGGCGCGGCGTTCGACGAGGCCCACGCCGCCTCGCCGGCCGCGATCGCGGTGACCGGCAAGCCGTTCATCTTCGCCGTCGGCGCGGACCTGACCGCGGTCGAGCAGGCCACGGACCGCTCTCAGGGCGTCACGATCGGCAAGCTGGGCCACGACGTCTTCAAGAAGTTCACCGACTCGGACATCCCGACCTTCGCCTTCGTCAACGGCGCGGTCATGGGTGGCGGTCTCGAGCTCGCACTGTCGTGCCACTACCGCACGCTCGCGTCGAACGCGGCCGCGATCGCGCTGCCCGAGGTGTTCCTGGGCCTGTTCCCCGGCTGGGGCGGCACGCAGCTGCTGCCGAACCTGATCGGCGCCAACGACGCCGTGACGGTGATCTTCGAGAACGCGTTGAACCAGAACAAGATGCTCAAGCCGGCGGATGCGCTGAAGCTGGGCATCGCGGACGTGCTGTTCGACTCCGCCGACTACCTGGAGCAGTCGCTGCTGTGGCTGTCCGGTGTCGTGCGCGGTGAGATCACCGTGCCGCGCAAGGAGATCGACCGCGGCGAGGCGTGGGACGCCGCCGTCGCACGCGCCAAGGCGATCGTCGCCGGCAAGACCAAGGGCGCGGCGCCGGGTGCGGAGAAGGCTCTGGCGCTGCTGGAACTGGCGCGCGAGAACGACCTCGACAAGGGCTACGCCGCCGAGACCGAGGGCCTCGCGGACCTCGTGATGAGCGACGAGCTCCGTGCCGGGCTGTACTCGTTCAACCTGGTGCAGAAGCGCGCGAAGCGTCCGGCCGGTGCGCCGGACAAGTCGCTGGCGCGCAAGGTCACCAAGGTCGGCGTCGTCGGCGCGGGCCTGATGGCCTCGCAGATGGCGCTGCTGTTCATCCGCCGCCTGCACGTGCCGGTCGTGCTGACCGACATCGACCAGGCGCGCGTGGACAAGGGCGTCGGCTACGTCCACAGCGAGATCGACAAGCTGGCCGGCAAGGGCCGGATCTCGCCGGACGAGGCGAACCGCCTGAAGGCGCTGGTCTCCGGTTCGCTCGACAAGGCCGCGTTCTCCGACGCCGACTTCGTGATCGAGGCCGTGTTCGAGGACCTCGCCGTGAAGCAGCAGGTGTTCGCCGAGGTCGAGGAGCACGTCTCCCCCGAGGCGATCCTCGCCACGAACACGTCGTCGCTGTCCATCACGGACATGGCGTCGAAGCTCAAGCACCCCGAGCGCGTCGTGGGCTTCCACTTCTTCAACCCGGTCGCGGTCATGCCGCTGCTGGAGATCGTGCGCGCCGAGCAGACCGACGACGCCACCCTGGCGACGGCGTTCGCGGTCGGCAAGCAGCTGAAGAAGTCCTCCGTGCTGGTGAAGGACGCGCCCGCGTTCGTCGTGAACCGCCTGCTGACCCGCTTCATGGGCGAGGTCATCAAGTCGGTCGACGAGGGCACGTCGTTCGAGGTCGCCGACAAGGCCACCGAGCCGCTCGGCCTGCCGATGTCCCCGATGATCCTGCTGCAGCTGGTCGGTTCCGCCGTCGCGTTGCACGTGTCGGAGACGATGCACGGCGCGTTCCCCGACCGCTTCTCGGTGTCGGAGAACATGAAGAAGTTCGTCGCCGCTGGCAAGGGCGCCGTCTGGCAGTGGGACGCGTCCGGCAACCAGACCGTCGACCCCGAGGTCCAGGCGCTCTGGCAGTTCGGCGACACCCCGCTGACCGGCGACGAGGTCAAGAACCGCGCGCTGGAGGCGTTGGCCGAGGAGATCCGGATCATGCTCGACGAGGGCGTGGTCGCGGAGGCACAGGACATCGACCTGTGCATGATCCTGGGCGCCGGATGGCCGTTCTGGCTGGGCGGCATCACGCCGTACCTGGACCGCACCGGCATCTCGGAGAAGGTGACGGGCAAGCGGTTCCTGGCGCCTGGTGTGGCGTCCGTGCCTGCCTAGTGCGTGTTCGGTTTGAGGCCCCGGTTCTCTCGATGGAGCCGGGGCTTCACTCCGTTTCGGGCTGGTACTGCTCCGCGCTGCCGTCCTGCCGGATGAAGTAGGCGTCGATGTTGGTGGCGCGCAACGTCACCTCGGACCCGGCCACCAGGTCCCGGTAGCGCAGCAGGTCCGGCAGCCCGATCGCGACGACGTCGAACGGGTGCTTCTGGCGCAGCATCAACGACCGCCGCAACGCCTCGCTGAACGCCCGGCGCGGTGAGTCGTCGTCCTCGGGGACCTCCACCAGCGCGCCTTCGAGCTGACGTTCGAGCGCGGCCCGCACGTGGTCTGCCGTGCCCCAGGCCGCGATCTCTGTGAGAGTCATGTGTCCCCTATCGCCGACGATCCCGGGATCATTAGCACTCCGGATGTTGCGATCAGGTCATGTTGTCCCGGTCGGTGACCTACCGGCCTTTGCGCATCAGAGCCGTCGTCCGCTCGCCGTCGTCGACCGTGAGCGGACCCGTGCCTTCGGGATCAACCACGCCGAGCGCGGCCGCGAGCTCACGTCCGTGCAGGTCGACGGCGGCTTCGGCGAGCGAGGACAGGTCGGTGATCGCGGCACGGGCGCGCGCCCAGCCGGTCAGCCCGACGAGGACGGCGATCACCGCGGCAGGCCACCAGAAGGCAGCGAGCACCAGGTACGGCAGCGCCCAGGTGCCGGTGGCGACCGCGGCCGCGAAAGCCGCGTGCGCGTTGCTGAGCTCGGTCCGGGTGGTCTCCGGCAGGAGCAGCCACAACCGCGGCCATCCGAAGGTGAGGTCGAGTCCGCTGCGGTGCAGCGCGACCGACTCGACGGCGTGGATGCGATCGCCCATCCAGGTCGGTCTGCCCGGCTCGGCCATGGCCATCCGGTTCACCCGGTCGGCGGCCGCGTCGACCAGGTCCTGTTCCCGCGCTGTGCGCGGCTCAGGGCTGTCGTCTTCGAGGCACCTGCGCTTCGCCACCAGCCGATGCCACCGCGCACGGCGGCGACGGACCGGCAGGGCCGCGAGCTGTCTCGGCCACTGCCCGAGCCACAGCCGTCGCGTCACGCCGGCGAGGGCCTGGACGGCGAAACCGACGCCGGCGGGAGCCACCAGGAACGCCACGACGAGGAGCACTTGGGCGCCGGCGGGCAGCTTCGTCACCGCGGTGGCCACGGCCGTGGCACGCTGAGAAAGCAGCGTGTGGTCCCATGCCTTCGCATGCCCGAGGGTGACGCCCAGCCAGGCGACCGCGATGAAGAAGGCGCCAGGGATGGCGAGCAGGCTGAGCCAGCGCTGGGCAAGCACCTTGGCCAGCTCCTGGAAGAATCCGCCCATCGCGGCTATGCCTGCCGCATGAGCTGACCGGTCACCCGGCATCGCGGCAACGCACCCGCCGGAGGCGGCACGTCGGTCCGGTCGCAGGAACCGTCAGGGCAGCTGAACCGCTCTCCGCTGGCACGGCCGGGTCCGCCTCCCGGCAACCCGGCGCCCAACGCGCGCAACGTGGTGTCGCCGTCGGTGCCGAGCAGGCGGCTGAGCAGGCCGAGCACGGGCCGCCGGGCTCTGGCCTCCACCAGGATCTGGTCGAGCAGCTGCTCGCGTTCGACGGAATGGCGCCGCGCCTCGTCCCGCAGCGCGTCGAACTCCTTGCACAGGCTTGTCAAAGCCGCCCGTTCCACGTCCACGGCGGCAGATACTGTCACATCGTGGCTGCTGGATCCGATCATGCGACCTCATTGTCCGAAAACGCGCTCGCGATCTGGACCCGCGCGCAACAGACCGGGCGGCTCGACGAGGTGGACCAGGCCATCGACCTCGGGTTGCGGGCGATAGCCGCAGCAGGCGTCGACCACCCTGATCGGGTGACCTTCGTGTCGAACGTGGGCACGTACCACCTGACCAGGTTCGGGTTCACCGGCCAGGTCGCGGACCTGGACCAGGCGATCACGTATCTCGAACACGGTGTGGCGGCCCCCGCCGGGCCGAACCACGCGCTCTTCCGGTGCAACCTGGGCACGACCTACCTGTCGAGGTTCGAGATGACAGGGCAGGCGGCGGACCTCGACCGGGCGATCGACCACTTCACCCGCGCGGTGGCGATCACTCCCCACAGCACCTACCTAGGCAACCTCGGCGCGGCGCGCTGGACCCGGTTCGGGATCGTCGGCGACCACGCCGACCTCGACCACGCCATCAAGGCCCTGCACCAAGCGATCGCCACGGGTGACAACGACCCGAACCGCGCGCTGTTCCTCGGCAACCTGGGGGCGGCCCTGCACTCCCGCTACGAGCACACCGGTGACCTCACCGATCTCGACCACGCCGTTGACGCCGCGCGGCAGGCGATCGCCGCGGACCCCGGCAACCCCAACCTGTCGTACTTCCTGAGCACCCTCGGGGCGACCCTGCACTCCCGCTTCGAGCGCACCGGCGACCTCACCGATCTCGACCAGGCGATAGAGCACCACGAGCGTGCGCTGGTCGCCACCCCGGACCGGCAAGCCGGTCTCGCCATGCGCCTGTCCAACCTCGGGACGACCTATCGGACGAGGTTCGACCGCACCGGACGACTGTCCGATCTCGACCGGGCGATCGACGCCGGGCAACGCGCGGTCGCGCTGGCGGGCGACTCCCCTCGTACCGCGACGTGGCTCTCCAACCTCGGGATCAGCTACCAGACCAGGTTCGAGCGCACCGGCCACCTCGCCGACCTCGACCTCGCCGTCGAGCTGAAGGAGCGTGCGGTCGCCGCCACCCCGGACGGCCACCCGGAGCAGGGCATCCGGCTGGGCAACCTCACCAGCGCCTACACCGAGCGGCACGAGCGCACCGACGACATCGCCGACATCGACCGCGCGATCGAGACCGGCCGGCGGGCGGTCGTCGCCACGCGGGACGAGCACCCCGGTCTGCCGGCGTTTCTGTCCAATCTCGGTACGGCACACCACTACCGGTACGACCGCACCGGTGACCTGACCGATCTCGAGCTGGCCGTCGTCCGCAAGCAACGGGCGGTGGCGCTCACTCCGGCCGACCACCCGGATCGCGCGCAGTTCCTGTCCGGGCTCGGGCTGGCCCACGAGGCGCGGTACGGGCGCACCGGCCACGTCGCGGACCTCGACCGGGCTGTCGAGTGCGGGCGGGAGGCGGTCGCGCTCACGCCTGCAGACCATGCCGATCGCGCCCTGCGCCTGAACAACGTCGCGTCGGCGTACCACGAGCGGTACGCCCACCTCGGCAGCCTGTCCGACCTGGACCGAGCCGTCGAGTTCTACGAACGGGCGGTGGCGGCCACCCCTGACGACCACCCCCGCCTCGTCATCTGCCTGTCCAATCTCGGGAACGTCTACCTGACGCGTGCCAAGCGCGCCTCGTCGCTGTCCGATGTGGACAGTGCGATCGCGACCACCCTCCGAGCGGTCGACTCGACCCCCGAGGACCACCCCGACCGGGCCCTGCGCCTGCACAACCTCGCCCAGGCGCACCTGGAACGCTTCGAGCAGGCACGTGCCGGCGACGACGTGGACCTGGCCGTGGACCTCGCGATGCAGGCTGTCCGCACGACCCCCGAAGGCCACCCCCGCCGTGCCCTGTCCCTGTCCACCCTCAGTGCCGCTCACCAGGCCCGGTTCCGGCACACCAAATCCTTGTCCGATGTGGACAGTGCGGTGACCGCGGCCCGGCTGGCCCTCGCCGCGACTCCTGACGACCATCCGGACCGCGCGGCGCGGCTCTACCGTCTCGCGCTCGGGTACCAGAACCGGTTCGACGCGGGTGCTGACCGGCCGAGCCACGACGAGCTCGCCGCGTTGATCAGCCAGGTCGACGCGGTGCGCGCGGCCCCGCCCGGCGACCGGATCATGGCGGGATGGGCGGTCGG
>NZ_VSRL01000027.1 GCF_012184385.1 Lentzea indica | reverse complement strand
GCGCGCGCAGCACGCCGCCGCCGAGCAGACGCGCGGGCAACCCGTCGTCGAGCAACGCCCTCAGGCCGCCCGGCTCCGAACCTGGCCGCGCAGCGTCAGCACGCCGCCGAGCAACAGCACCGCTCCGTCCTCCAACGCTCCGACGAGCACGCCGTCCGCTCCCTCCAACGTCGACCCGAAGGTCGCGAAGGAGATCCAGGAGGCCAAGGCCCTCCGCCAGAGCACGGACCCGCAGCTCCTGCAGCAGGCCGCTCTCATGCTCGACTGCTCGCAGCCCGACCCGCTGCGCGGCAACGACGACCTGGACAAGCCGCTCGTCACCTGTGACGAGAAGGGCGAGTTCAAGTACACGCTGGCTCCGGTCGTTCCTCCCAAGGAGGACACCCAGACCAAGCCGGACGACTACACGAACTACTCCCGCCTCACCGGTGAGGACATCAACAACGCCGTTGCCAACAGCAACCCGAACGGCACCGGCTACGTCGTCAACCTCGACTTCAAGTCCGACGGCGGCAGCAAGTGGGCCAAGTTCACCTCCGCCAACGTCCAGCAGGCCGTCGCGGTCGTGCTCGACGGTGAGGTCATGTCCGCGCCGACCATCCAGTCGGCCATCGAGGGCGGCTCCACCGAGATCAGCGGCAAGTTCACGCTGAAGGAGGCCCAGAACCTCGCGAACACCCTGAAGTACGGCGCGCTGCCGCTGTCCTTCGACGCTTCCGAGGCGCAGACGGTCTCCCCGACGCTCGGCCTGCAGTCGCTCAAGGCCGGCCTGATCGCCGGCGGCATCGGCCTCGCGCTGGTCTTCGTCTACTGCATGTTCTACTACCGGCTCCTGGGCATCATGACGATCCTGTCGCTCGGCCTGTCCGGTGTGATCGTCTTCGGCGTGCTGGTGCTGCTGGGCCGCTGGATCGGGTTCACGCTCGACCTGGCCGGTATCGCCGGTTTCATCGTCGCCATCGGTATCACCGCCGACTCGTTCATCGTCTTCTTCGAACGCTTGAAGGACGAAGTGCGTGAGGGTCGTACGTTCCGTTCGGCCGTGCCGCGTGCGTGGGTCCGCTCCCGCCGCACGATCCTCTCCGCGGACGCGGTCAGCTTCATCGCCGCCGCCGTGTTGTACGTCATCGCGGTCGGCCAGGTGAAGGGCTTCGCGTTCACCCTGGGCATGTCGACGGTCCTCGACCTCGTGGTCGTGTTCCTCGTGACGCACCCGCTCGTCGCGATGGCCTCGAAGTCCAAGTTCCTGTCCAACCCGAAGCTGTCCGGTCTGGGCGGCGCCCTGCGCGAGGGTGCGTCCCACCGCGCCGGCGCGTCCGGCAAGTCCGCTGCCGTGAAGGAGGCCTGACATGGGCAACGTGTTCACGCGCCTTTATGTCGGCAACGGCGCTTTCGACATCGTCGGCAAGCGCATCCGCTGGTACATCACGTCGAGCATCATCCTGTTGGTCTGCATCGGCTCGATGGTGTTCGGCGGCTTCAACCTCGGCATCGACTTCAAGGGCGGCACGAAGATCTCGATGCCGTCGGTGTCGCAGAGCGGCCAGGCGATCTCGACGGGCGCCGTCGAGGACGCGTACGGCAAGGCCCTGCCCGGCAAGAAGCCGACCGCCGTGCAGGCCGTCGGCACCGGTGACAGCGCGTCGATCCAGATCAAGTCGCCCGCGCTGAGCATCCAGGAGGTCGCGACCCTCAAGACCACGCTCGCGCAGGACACCAACCCGCGCGGCGGCCAGGGAGCGATCTCGGACAGCGCCGTCTCCGCCTCCTGGGGTGGTGAGATCAGCGGCAAGGCGCTGTGGGCGCTGTTCTGGTTCTTCGTCGTCGTGACGTTGTTCCTGGTGTTCTACTTCGAGTGGCAGATGGCCGTCGGCGCGCTCGTCGCCGTCTTCCACGACGTCATCATCACCGCGGGCGTGTACTCGCTCGTCGGGTTCGAGGTGACGCCAGCGACGGTGATCGGTCTGCTCACGATCCTCGGTTTCTCCCTGTACGACACGGTCGTCGTGTTCGACAAGGTCAAGGAGAACACCCGAGGCCTGCTGGGCCTGACGCGCCGCACGTACGGCGAGGCGGCGAACCTGGCGCTGAACCAGACCCTCATGCGCTCGATCAACACGTCGCTGATCGCGCTTCTGCCGGTCATCGGCCTGCTGGTCGTCGGCGTCGGCATCCTGGGCGTCGGCACGCTCCAGGACCTGGCGCTCGTGCAGCTCGTCGGCATGTTCATCGGCGCCCTGTCCTCGATCTTCATCGCCACGCCGGTGCTGGTGGACCTGAAGATGCGCGACCCGAAGTACATCTCGCAGGCCAAGCGCGTGGCCGCCCGCCGCGCCAAGGCCTCCGGTCCTCAGGTCGCCGAGGGCATCGAGTCGGTGGACGAGGAAGCGCTCTCCGCCGACCTGCGCAAGGAAGAGGCGCTCGCCGCCGCCGCGTCGGTGCCTCACCGCACCGCCAAGGCCGGCGACGCCCGTCGCCGCCCGACCGGAAAGCGCCAGCGTTGAAATTGGATCGTGCTCTGGGACTGATGCGTGAGGTTCCCGACTTCCCCCGGCCGGGGGTCGTCTTCCGGGACCTCACGCCCGTCCTCGCCGACCCGGACGCCTTGCGCGCCATGGTCGACGCCTTGCAGGACAAGATCGACGACAGCACCCAGGTGATCGCCGCCATCGAGTCGCGCGGCTTCCTCCTGGGTGCTGCTCTGGGCTACGGCTGGCGCTACGGCGTCGTGCCGTTGCGCAAGCCGGGCAAGCTCCCCGTCGTCGCCGACTCGGTGTCGTACGCGCTCGAGTACGGGGAGGCCTCCCTGGAGCTCCCCGCGGACGCCATCCAGCCCGGACAGCGCGTCGTGGTCGTTGACGACGTTCTGGCCACCGGTGGCACCGCCGAAGCCGCGTGCACGCTCGTCGAGCGGGCCGGCGGCATCGTGACGGGTGTGTCCGTGGTGCTGGAGATCGCCGCGCTGGGCGGGCGTTCACGCCTGGCGGGCCGCGAGGTCAGCGCGCTGCTGGCCGTCTGAGGACTTGCGCGAAAGGACCGGCAACGCTCGTTGCCGGTCCTTTCGCATGTCAGCTCGTGATCGGCACGACGAACCGGTAGGCGACGACGACGGTGATCGCCCACAGGAAGTAGAAGATCGGCAGCCCCAGCAGGATCAGCCGCCACGCCTTCATGCCGCCGTGCCCGACCCGCGTCAACGCCGCTGAGGCGCCGAGCCAGGGCACCACCCCGAGCGTCGCCGCGCGGACAGCCTCGCCGCCGCCGTTGGTCACCAGGTTGAGCAGGACGATCGCGGCGTACCAGATGCCCGCGAATGCCAGGCAGTGCCAGATCGGCCGATGTGAATGCATGAGCCAGCTTCTCAGGTCACCAGAAGCCGGAACACGTTGCCCAGCGCGCCCATGATGCCGCTGACGAGCATCCACACCACCAGGTAGACCGGCAGCGTGACGAAGATCAGCACCCACGGCTGCAGCCTGACCTTCATCAGCATCAGCCAGGTGATGACCGTCGTCGGCGCCCACAACACCGCGCCGATCGCCAGCGCGATGCCCAGTTGTCCCAGACCGGCGCCGGTTCTCACCCCTGCGACGACGTAGACGGTGACGAGCGCGACGAACCAGATCGAGGCACCCGCCGCGCAGTGCGTGAAAGGCGTCCCTCTGTTGACGGACTGTGCCGACGGTGGCGGAGCAGGAAACATGCGGTCCCCCCAGACCTCGTTCACTTCGAGTGAGCAAGCATGTCAGCCGCGTGGCCGCCGTGTCACTGTGATCACGGCCCAAATCCTCAGGTCAGGGGCGGTGGGGCGACGAAAGCGGCGCCGACGCTGACGAAGACCAATGTCACGAGGGACGCCGGCGCCGTCACGACCGCGATCTCCCACAGCTTCGGCGCTGTGGCGCGGCGCAGCACCAGCCAGCTCAGCGTGGTCGCGACGACCCAGCCCACCGTCGAGCCGATGATCGACCTCGAGTCGATGTGGTTCGGGTCGTCGAGAGCGAGGTACGCCATCGTGCCGAGCCAGACGAGGGTCATGGCGGCGCACCAGAAGAGTGTCCTCACGCCGGCGAGTCTCTCAGGCGTGTGCGGCTGCGCCGACGCGGCACATGCACTCCTTCGCCTGGCGCGTGCCGGACCGCATTTCCGTGGTCCATTTTGCGGTGCGTGGTTCTTGTGCGTGCGCCGCGTTTAGTTGCGTGCGTGGTTGTTAGTGGTTGTGTTGCGTCTAGAGAGTTGTGCACTAACGAACCCTATGCACCTTGTCGAGCCGCTTCACCCGAACGTGTGGCGGCTGACGTGCGTTTACGTCGTGATCTTGCGGTAGTGTCGAACGCATGAGCGAACGAGACTTCCGTCTTCTGTCCACCGACGAACTGCTGAGTGCAGTCGTCGGTGACGTGATGGAAATTCGCGTTCTTGAGAATGTGGTGATGCAGAAGATCGCCGAATTGGAGCGGCGTGGAGCCGCGTCCGAGTTGGGATACAAGAATGTGGCGCACGTGTTGCGCCATGCTGTCCGGTGGGACCTGAAGACGGCACGGCAGTGGGTCGCGCGGGCGGAGCTGGTCTCCCGCAAGCTCACGCCGTCCGGGGCGGTGCTGGAGCCGGAACTGCCGGCCACCGCCGCCGCGGTGACGGAGGGCGTGCTCTCCGGTGAGCACATCTCCGCGGTGGCCGAGGTGATGAAGGCCCTGCCGCCCGAGGCTGAACAGCCGGTGGTCGAGTTCGCCAGGGAGCACGAGCCCAGCGCGGTGCGCGCGTTCGGCAAGGAGCTGGCGTACCGGCTCTACCAGCAGGACGCGGAACCCGTCGAGGCCGACCCGCAGCCACCGCTCAACCGCCTGCGAATGGAGTGGAAGGGCGACCAGCTGGAGGTGTCGGCCAGGCTGGACAAGGTCACCGGCGCGAAGTTCGAGGCGATGATCGACCCACTGGCCAAGCCCCGCCCCACCACGGCGGAGGAAGGTCCGGACCCGCGCTCACGTGCCGAGCGGGAAGGCGACGCCTTCGCCGACCTGATCGACCTCGTGCTGCGTGCCGACCGCCTGCCCGAACACGGCGGCGAGCCGGTCACCCTGACCCTCACGATGGCCTACCAGGACCTGGCCGAGCAGACCGGCTTCGCCACCCTGGACAACCGCGACCGCATCCCGGCCACGCTGGTGCGCCGCCTGGCCTGCAACGCCGGAGTCATCCCGGTGGTCCTGGGCGGCCGCTCCGAGCAGACGAACATCGGCCGCAAGACCAGAACCTTCCCGGCGTCGATCCGCCGCCTCCTGGTGGCCAGAGACCAGGGCTGCTCCTTCCCCGGCTGCGACCGCCCGCCGAAGCACTGCGACGCCCACCACGTGAGGTTCTGGTCGCAAGGCGGCGAGACCTCGGTGGAGAACGCGGCCCTGCTGTGCCGCCACCACCACACGTTGATCCACCAAAGCGAATGGGAGGTAAGGCTCCTCAATGGCACCCCGACGTTCATCCCGCCCGCCTGGCTCGACCCTGCCCGCACCCCCAGAACCAACACCACGACCCACCCCGGCCACCGCCTCACCGCTTGACGTCACACCAGGGCTGCGAGCAGCCGTTTTCACCCGAATGAGCTGGTTCGTGGAGGAGGGTCAATGCCTACCGTCGGACGAATGACCGCGATCACCTCCACCGCCTACAGCCGTGACCTGGGCGACGAACTGCGCCGGCTCCGCGAGAAGCACACGAGGCTGACGGGCTTCGCCTTCGCCGAACAACTCGGCTGGGACCCGAGCAAGGTCTCGAACATCGAGAACGGCAAGGCGCGCGCGAGCGAGATCGACCTCGTGCAGTACCTGATGACCTGCGGCCGCGACAGCAACTTCTTCGAGGCCTTCCGCGAGCGCTACCGCTACGCCTTCGACCCATATGTGGTGCTCGTGCCGGACAACATCCGCACGCTCGCCGGGGCTGAGGCGAAAGCCAAGAAGATCACGACCTATGACGTGCACACGATCCCGGGGCTCATCCAGACCCCGCAGTACGCACGAGCACTGTTCATCGACGGCGGCCGAGTAGCGCCTGAAGACATCGACAAAGGTGTTCGGCTGCGCACCGAACGGCAGGCGGTCCTGAGGCGCCACAATCCTCCGGAGTGTCTCTTCTACGTGCACGAACTCGCCTTGCAGCTCAGGGTCGGCGATGATCGGCTCATGGAGGAGCAGTACCTGCGCCTCCTCTTCAACACGCACATCCTGCGGATCGTGCCGATGTCGGCTGGTGCTGCTCCTGTCAGGCAATCGGCCCGCATGCTCTTCAGCTTCGAGAAGCACACGCCCGTTGCCTACAGCGAGAACGCTCTGGGCCAGGTGTTCGCCCATGACGGCGGCGCCATCAGGGACAGTCGGGAGTTCTTCAAGTGGTTGGATGCCTGCGCCTTGGATGAGGGACAATCGCGGAGCTTGCTGGCGAACTACGTCAGCGGACTCCGAAAGGACCTCGATGAGCCACGAGCGGAACTGGCGTAAGAGCTCCTACAGCAACGACACGATCGAAAGCGCGTGCGTTGAGGTGTCGCTCCCGGCTACCGCCCGCTCGGCCGCCCATGCCGCGTTCATGCCCGTCCCTGTGGCGCTTGTGCGTGACTCGAAGGCCACTGGCCGTGACGTCCTGGCCTTCTCGATCGGCGCCTGGCGGGCGTTCGTGGAGAGCGTCGCCTGATCGGCCCAGCAAAAGTTCGGTCGGCGTTCACCGTGTGAGCTGTGCCGCTCAGCGCGCCATCGGAAGTTTCGTCAGCGTAAACGCGTTATCCTCGGTACTCGCGAGACCCGAGGAGCGTGGGGTTGAGTCAAGACACCGAACCCGCTGCGACGGTTGTTCAACCGTCGGCTACCCGGCGTGTGCGCGCCCGCCTTGCGCGGCGCATCACCGCCCAACGTGCGGCCCCGGTGAAGCAGGTCCTCGAACCTCTCGCCGCCGTGCACCGTGACCTCCATCCCAAGGCCGATCTGGCGCTTCTGCAGCACGCATACGACGTCGCCGAGGAGAAGCACCGCCCGCAGCGCCGCAAGTCCGGCGATCCGTACATCACGCACCCGCTCGCCGTGTCGACGATCCTCGCCGAGCTGGGCATGGACACCACGACGCTGGTGGCCGCGCTGCTGCACGACACCGTGGAAGACACCGATTACTCACTGGGGCAGCTGAAGGACGACTTCGGCGAGGAAGTTGCTCGTCTCGTCGACGGCGTCACGAAGCTCGACAAGGTCAAGCTGGGGGCAGCGGCCGAGGCCGAGACCATCCGCAAGATGGTCATCGCGATGGCGAAGGACCCGCGGGTCCTGGTCATCAAGCTCGCCGACCGGCTGCACAACATGCGCACCATGCGGTTCCTGCCGCCGGAGAAGCAGGCCCGCAAGGCCCGCGAAACGCTCGAAGTGCTCGCGCCGCTGGCCCACCGCCTGGGCATGGCGACCGTCAAGTGGGAGCTGGAGGACCTCGCGTTCGCGATCCTGCAGCCGAAGAAGTACGACGAGATCGTGCGCCTGGTCGCGAAGCGCGCGCCGAGTCGTGACACGTACCTGCGGACCGTCGTCGAG
Organism: Lentzea indica; assembly: GCF_012184385.1. GTDB lineage: Bacteria > Actinomycetota > Actinomycetes > Mycobacteriales > Pseudonocardiaceae > Lentzea > Lentzea indica. Next base: position 52,688 of record NZ_VSRL01000027.1, on the reverse strand, counting down.
GAGCTGAACGGTCAGCTGGAGAGTGCGCGGATCGTCGCGAAGGTCGAGGGCCGGCCGAAGCACTACTACTCGATCAACCAGAAGATGATCGTCCGCGGCAGGGACTTCGACGACATCCACGATCTGGTGGGTGTGCGGATCCTGGTCGACGAGGTGCGCGACTGCTACGCGGCCATGGGTGTCGTCCACGCGGCCTGGCAGCCGATGCCCGGCCGGTTCAAGGACTACATCGCGCAGCCGCGGTTCGGCGTCTACCAGTCGCTGCACACGACCGTGATCGGTCCGGACGGCAAGCCTCTCGAGGTGCAGATCCGCACGCAGGAGATGCACCAGCGGGCCGAGTACGGCATCGCGGCGCACTGGCGCTACAAGGAGACCAAGGGCACGCACAACGGCAAGTCCGTCGAGATCGACGAGATGGCGTGGATGCGCCAGCTCCTCGACTGGCAGCGGGAAGCCGCGGACCCCGGTGAGTTCCTGGAGGGCCTGCGCTGGGACCTCGCCGCGCGCGAGATCTTCGTGTTCACGCCGAAGGGTGACGTCGAGACGTTGCCGACGGGCTCCACGCCGGTCGACTTCGCCTACTCCGTGCACACCGAGGTCGGTCACCGCTGCATCGGCGCACGCGTGAACGGTCGTCTGGTCGCTCTCGAACGCAAGCTCGAGAACGGCGAGGTCGTCGAGATCTTCACTTCCAAGGCGGAGGGCGCGGGCCCGTCCCGCGACTGGTTGAGCTTCGTCGCGTCACCGCGCGCCAAAGCGAAGATCAAGCAGTGGTTCGCCAAGGAGCGCAAGGAAGAGGCGATCGAGCAGGGCAAGGACGCGATCACCAAGGAGGTCCGGCGCGTCGGGCTGCCGATCCAGCGCCTGGTCAGCGTCGACTCGATGCAGGCACTGGCGAAGGAGCTGCACTACCCGGACATGAGCGCGCTGTACGCGGCGGTCGGCGAGGGACACACCTCGGCCCGTCACGTCGTGCAACGCCTCGTGGCCCAGCTCGGCGGCGTGGACCACGCCGAGGAGGAGCTGGCCGACCGCGCCACCCCGTCCACGGTCACGAGGCGCCGCCCCACCGGCGACGCGGGCGTGATCGTCAAGGACGCGGGGGACGTGTGGGTCAAGCTCGCCCGCTGCTGCACTCCGGTGCCTGGCGACGACATCCTCGGCTTCGTTACGCGGGGCGGCGGCGTGTCCGTGCACCGCACCGACTGCACGAACGCGGACGAGCTGCTGAAGTCGCCGGAACGCCTCCTCGACGTCGAGTGGGCTCCGTCGGCCTCCAGCGTCTTCCTGGTCGCCATCCAGGTCGAGGCGCTCGACCGGCACCGGCTGCTGTCGGACGTCACGAAGGTGCTGGCCGACGAGCGCGTGAACATCCTGTCGGCGTCGGTGACGACGTCGCGGGACCGCGTGGCCGTCAGCCGGTTCTCGTTCGAGATGGGCGACCCGAAGCACCTGGGCCACGTGCTCAAGGCCGTGCGCAGCGTGGAGGGCGTCTACGACGTCTACCGCGTGACCTCGGCTTCGTAACCGACGTCTGCAAGTACTACCAACTCGCTGTTGGTGGTACTTGCAGACACCAAAACAGCCCCCGGAGCAGTCGTCCCGGGGGCTGTTTCGCTGTGCTGTGTCAGTTCGGGCTGGGTTAGTTCGCGACCAGCGCCGACTTGATGTCGACCGGCGTCTTGGGCTTGCCGTCACCCTGACCGGGCTGCTGCGAGATCGTTCCGGTCTTCGCGACCTCGTCGATCTTCTTCAGCGACTCACCGTCGACCGTGCCGAAGATCGTGTACTTCGGCTGCAGGTTCGCGCCGTCGCCGTAGACGATGAAGAACTGCGAGCCGTTGGTGTCCGGGCCCGAGTTCGCCATGGCGAGCACACCGCGGCCGTAGGTCAGCTCCGGGTAGACCTCGTCCTTGAACGAGTAGCCGGGGCCGCCCATGCCGTTGCCGCCGGGGTCGCCGCACTGCAGGACCTGGATGCCGGTCACCACGAGGCGGTGGCAGGTGGTGTTGTCGAAGTACTTCTGCTTCGCCAGGTTCACGAAGTTGTTCACCGTGCAGGGCGCGAGCGAGCGGTCCAGGTTGAACTTCAGGTCGCCGATCGAGGTGCCGAGCGTGACGCCGACCGTGCCGGTGGCGGACTGCTCGCCGTTCGCGGGCGGCGTGTTCTCCTTGGCCGCCGGCTCCTGGCCCTTGGTGTATTCACAGTTCACCTTCTCCGGCAACGCCTGCGGGCGCTTCGGAATCTGGTGCATCTCGGTGGGGATCTTCTCCGCCTTGTCCACGGCCTCCTGCTTGGGAGTCTCCGAGGCGGCGGCGTCACCGTTGCCGAAGTCGTGAGTCGCGAGGAACCACACACCACCTCCGACGAGCGCAACAACGACTACCGTCGAGACGACGGCGATGATACGACGCTTCTTGGCCCGCTCCTGGCGGTACACCATCTGACGCTCAAGCTTGCGCTTGGCTGCCGCGCGTCGCTGCTCGTTGGTGGGCACGTGCTCCCTCCCCAGGGACTCATGCGAATAGGGCGGTCGGCTGGGCAGTCTAGGGCCTGGGCATATGAGCTTTGTGTGGTGGTTAGGCTGTCGTTGAACAGGGAGGTCATTTTCGTGCTCGTGATCGGGTTCCCCACCGGTGCGCTCCAGGCGAACTGCTTCGTCCTGGCAGCCGGTGAGGGCGAGCCCTGCGTGATCATCGATCCCGGTCAGGACGCGGTCGAGCCGATCGAGCAGGCGTTGCGCAAGCACCGGCTCGCACCGGTCGCCGTGCTGCTCACGCACGGGCACTTCGACCACACGTTCTCCGTCACCCCCGTCTGCGACGGCAACGACATCCCCGCGTACATCCACCCGGACGACGTCGAGATGCTCGCCGACCCGCTCAAGGGCATCAGCCGCGAGTCGGCCGCGTTCTTCGGCGGCAACCTCGAGATGCGCGAGCCCTCCGAGGTCCGTGAACTGACCGACGGAGCCGATCTCGACCTCGCCGGGCTGAAGATCACCGTCGACCACACGCCGGGCCATACCGGCGGGTCGGTGATGTTCCGCTCCGGCGCGCAGGAAGGGGGTCGCCTGGTGATCTCGGGTGACACGCTCTTCGCCGGTTCCATCGGACGCACCGACCTGCCTGGCGGTGACCACTCGCGCATGTTGTCGTCTCTGCAGAACAAGGTCATGACCTTGCCCGACGACACGGTGGTGCTGCCCGGCCACGGCCCGACGACGACCATTGGCCGCGAGCGTGCGACGAACCCCTACCTGCTTCAGCTGCAGGACGCTCCGGCCGCCCCGCACCGAGGACTCTGAGAGACGTGTTTTCCGCACCCAAAGGCGTTCCCGACTACATCCCGCCGACTTCCGCCGCGTTTCTGCACGTTCGGTCGACGCTGACCCGTGCCGCCGAGCTCGCCGGCTACGGCTACGTCGAGCTGCCGGTCTTCGAGGACACGGCGCTGTTCGCGCGCGGTGTCGGCGAGTCCACCGACGTCGTGTCGAAGGAGATGTACTCCTTCCTCGACCGCGGCGACCGTTCCATCACGCTGCGCCCGGAGGGCACCGCGGGCGTGATGCGGGCCGTGATCGAGCACAGCCTCGACCGCGGCTCGTTGCCGGTGAAGCTCTTCTACGCGGGTCAGTTCTTCCGCGCCGAGGCGCCGCAGGCCGGCCGGTACCGTCAGTTCCACCAGGTCGGCATCGAGGCGATCGGCATCGACGACCCCGCGCTCGACGCCGAGGTCATCGCGGTCGGTGACGCCGGGTTCCGCGCGCTGGGCCTGACCGGCTACCGCCTGGAGATCACCTCGCTGGGCGACGCGAACTGCCGTCCCGCCTACCGCGCGTTGCTGCAGGCGTTCCTCGCGAAGCTGCCGCTCGACGAACCGACCCGCCAGCGCGCCGAGCTGAACCCGCTGCGGGTGCTCGACGACAAGCGCCCCGAGGTGCGCGAGCTCGTCGCCGAGGCGCCGCTGATGGTGGACCACCTGTGCGACGACTGCCGCGCGCACTACGAGCTCGTCAAGGCGTACTTGACTGAGCTGGGCGTGAAGTTCGTCGAGAATCCGCGCATGGTCCGCGGCCTCGACTACTACACGAAGACGACGTTCGAGTTCGTCCACGACGGCCTCGGCGCCCAGTCGGGCATCGGCGGCGGCGGTCGCTACGACGGCCTGATGGCCCAGCTCGGCGGCCAGGAGCTCTCCGGCGTCGGTTACGGCCTCGGTGTCGACCGTGCGCTGCTCGCGGCCCAGGCCGAGGGCGTGCTGCCGGAGTTCAGCCGGGTCGACGTGATCGGCGTGCCGCTGGCGAGGCCGCGCGGGCCCGTCTGGTCGCGATCGCCGGTGAGCTGCGTGCCGCCGGCGTGCGGACGGACCTCGTCTACGGCGGCCGGTCGATGAAGGCGGGCTTCAAGGCCGCCGACAAGTCCGGCGCGAAGCTCGCTCTCGTGCTCGGCGAGCGCGACCTCGAGGCCGGCAACATCGGCTTGAAGACCCTCGCCACGGGTGCGCAGGTGTCGGTGGCGCTCGCTGACGTGGTCGAAGCGGTGCGCAAGTCCCTGAGGCCTGACGCGCGCGACCTCGTGGCCGATGTGCCGGGTGGTGCCGAGGCGCTGGCATCGGACGTGGGCGGCGCAGTGGCCGAGGCGGTGCGAGAGACCTCGTGAGCTCCGACGACAAGCTCCCTCTCGATCTGCTGGACAAGACGACGGTCCGCAAGCGCGCGCGGATGGTGGCGATCGGCGGCCTCATGGTCGCCCTGGCCTTCGGCGCGATCATCGGATTCTTCGGCGGCCGCTGGGGCGGCATCATCGCGTTCCTGATCGTGTCCCTGCCGGTGATCTTGCTGGCGATGTCCGAGGCCCGCCGCACGGTGTGGCTGGAGGGCACGTCCGTCTTCGTCCGCGCGTTCGGCACGCGCAAGGTCGACCTGGCCACCGCCGACGCCCTGGACCTGCTGGTCACCGACCTGCGCGGCGCCAGGACCGTCGGGCTGTTCGTGCGCGGCGGCAAGAAGGCGATCAACGTCGCCCTGTCGATGTACGCGGGCACCGGCGGCCGTGAGCTGGGCATCTACCAGCTGCGCCGGCTCGCCGACGCCCTCGCGGCCCGTGGTGACACGCCTGGCCTGGTGTTCTCGGAGCTGCTCGTGGCTCAGCTGCGGGCCGAGGCGCGGGGACTGGCGGCGGCGGATCGCCCGCTGTACCGGCTCGGGTCGCTGGCACCGGCGGGCCGCATGGCGCAGAAGCTCCATCCGGACGCCGTGTCGAAGTTCGTGACCTCGCTGGACTGAGCCGGCGTCACGTGCCCCAGAGGCCGGACGGCGGCTCGGGGGAGAGGATCGCTGTCACATCGGTGGTGACCGGTGCACCACCGATGAACTTCGTCAGCCCCGTGCCGTGCTCGACGCGTCCGGGGAACGGGTCCCCGGACGTGGCGCGGGTCAGCTGCTGCAGCGGCAGCCCGTTGTGCGACGCGAAGATCACGAAGTTCCCGAACCGCCGGCCACGGAACACCCCTGGTTCGGCGAGCACGCAGACGTGTTCGAACACCGCGCGCACGGTCGCGCACTGGGCACGGGCGAACTGCAGCCCGTTCCCGTCCCCGATGTTCGCCGCGTAGATCCCGTCCTCAGCCAGCGCCGCGGACGCCTGCCGCACATACTCGACCGACGTCAGGTGCGCCGGCGTGCGTGCCCCGGCGAAGCAGTCCGAGACGATCAGGTCGAACGAGCCGGGGCGTGCCTTCACGAGCACGGCACGTGCGTCACCGGTGGTGATCTTCACCCGAGGGGGCGGAGGGAGCTCGCGGCGGATGAACGCGATCAACCCGGCGTCGATCTCGGCCACCTGCTGAGCGCCCGAGGCAGGAGGACCGAGACGTAGCGCGCTAGCGTGAGAGCGCCACCACCGAGGTGGAGGACACGCGAAGGCGCGGTGAGATCGACGATGTGACCCAGTCGGCGGACGTACTCGAACTCCAGATAGGCCGGGTCGTCCAGGTCCACATGCGACTGTGGGGTTCCGTTGACCCGCAACGTCCACGAGTTCCGTCCACCGAGGTCGGGAACCAGTTCGGCGACGCCGGAGTCGATCGACTCGGTGATCGCCTCTGTGTCGGGCCGCTGTCTTCCCACTGCTCTATTGTCTCACCGGGCGTGTCAGTACCGAGGAGGACCCAAGTGCAGGTTATCGCCAACATCCTGATCGCCCTCGTGGCGCTGATTCACCTCTACATCGTGGTGCTGGAGATGTTCCTCTGGACGACACCGCGCGGTCAGAAGGCGTTCGGCCTCACGCCGGAGTTCGCGGAGGCATCGAAGGCTCTCGCCGCGAACCAGGGTCTGTACAACGGCTTCCTCGCGGCAGGCCTGATCTACGCGTTGATCCGCCAGGACTTCGGCGCGTCCGTGCTCTTCACGGTGTTCGTGATCGTCGCAGGCATCTACGGCACGTTCACGGCGAGCCGGAAGATCTTCTTCGTGCAGGTGGTGCCTGGCTCGCTGGCGCTGCTCTTCGTGCTCTTGGCCGGCTAGGACGCTCCCACGGCCCCTTGTCGGGGTCGTAGCCGATGAAGAGGTCGCCCTCGATCCTGGCCCGCCGCGGCTGGTCCGGACTCTCTGGCTTCGCGCGCTTCACGGTCTTCTGCTCAGGCTCAGGCTCGGGTTCCGGTTCGGGTTCCGAAGGCTCTGCGGCGGAGGCGGGGGCGACCTCTTGGCGTACGGCGACAAGTGCGGCCAGCGCCGTCGTCACCGGCACCGCGGCGACCAGTCCGATGCTGCCGACCAGTGTGCGCACGATCTCCTGCGCGATCTGCTGCGCGGTCAGGATCTCGCCCATCGACCGCCCGGCCAGCGAGATCGCCAGCAGCAACGGCAGCGCCGCACCGGCGTAAGCCATCACGAGCGTGTTCACCACGGACGACATGTGGTCGCGCCCGATCCGCGAGCCCGCCGCGAAGAGCTCGCGCCACGTCAGCTTGTCGTTGGCGCGGCGCAGCTCCCACACCGCGCTGGTCTGCGTGACCGTCACGTCGTCGAGGACACCCAACGCGCCGATGAGCGTGCCCGCGAGCAGCAGTCCGCGCGTGTCGATGTCGGTACCGAGCACGGTGACGAGGTTGATCGTGTCCTCGTCGAGCCCGGTCAGCTTGGACGCCACCGAGAACAACGCCCCGAGCACGCCGATCAGCGCGAGGCTGACCAACGTCCCGAGCACGGCTGTCGACGTTCTCGCGGACAGGCCGTGCGTCAGGTACAGCACCACGAACATGATCAGCCCGGCGCCGGCCACCGCCACGAGCAGGGGGTTCTCGCCGGCCAGGATCGACGGCATGACGAACAGCACCAGCACCACGAAGCTCAGCAGCAACGCGCCCAGCGCCGCGAGGCCCTGCCATCGTCCGAGCAGCAGCACGGCGGCCGCGAACAGCAGCGCCAGCACGACGAGCGACCAGCCGCGCTGGAAGTCGACGATCTGGTACGACTCGGCGGCCTGCGGCTGACTGCCCGAATAGGACAGCACCACCTCGTCGCCGATCTGGAAGCGCGGTGCTCCTGGGCCGAGCGGGCTCGGGATGGTGATGCTCTGGCCGCTCGCGTCGCCGTCGGTCATCCGCACGCTGACCGCGATGCACTTCTCGCCGCAGTTCTCCTGCACGCCGGTGACAACCGCCTGGACCGGTCTCTGGTGCAGCCCGACGTCCGCGCCGGTCTTCTGCTCGTGCCCGAACGGGTAGAGCAGCGCCGCGCCGACGATCGTGGCCAATGCCAACGGCACCAGCAGCCACATCAGCAACGTGCGCACGCGCTGCGAAGCGGGTTCTGCTGGTTGTGCGTGGCTATGCCCGTGACCGTGACCCACGCGTGACATCCTGCCTCATGAGTTGTGCGACGGCCGTTATGGCAGTCGCGAACCTGTCCTCCGTCACCTTGAGCCACGGCACGCCACGCCTGGTCAGCTCACGTTCGAACAGGCCGGTCATCCACTCCCGCAGGTGTTCTCCGTCACGCCAGCCGTCCTGTTCGAACGGAACGCCGACGTGGTCGGTCAGCAGGTAGAGGTCCGGTTCGGTGCCGAGGAAGAGGTTTGGGCGGAAACCGAGGTAGCGCTCTCCCCAGACCGTCGCGGCGAACGCGTCGTTGTCCGCGATCACCAGTGGCGCGGTTTCGGCCTGGATGCGGCGTTCCTGTTCGTGCGCCACGTCTTCGAAGTCGCCCAGCGTCCACACCAGACTGTTCACAGTGGCATCTGAGCTGAAGGTCCTGGCCGCCTGGAGCTTGTGCTCGGTGTGTTCGCGGCCGTACTCGGGGATCCACGGCGCCTGGAAGTGGTCCGCGAGCTGCCGGGAGAGGGTGGTGGTGCCGGTGCTCTCGGCACCGACGACCACGACCTTCCACCCCAGCCCGCGCTGGGTCGCCGGCGCGAGGTGGTGCCAGTTCGCGATGGGGTCGGTCCTCATCGCCGTTCCCGAGACGGGGTGCGTGAGGCGGTCGAGGTCGACGAGCACGTGCTGCGCGCCAAGCCGTCGTGCCAGTTCGTCGCCGTACTTCTCGCTGGAGAACACGACGTCGACCTTTGCTTTGCGGGGTTCTCCGTCGGCGATCGCGCGCCTCGCCAGCACTGCCTTGGTCAGTTCGACGTGCAGGCTCCAGATCTCGTCGGAGTCGAAGTCCATCGGGTGGTCGTCCAGGTCCCCGATGATGCGCACGCCCGGCGTCGTTCTGTGGGTCTCGGTCAGCCAGCGCACCCGGTGTTCGAGCGGGATGGACTCCGTCGAAGCCGCGAGCACGGTGACGGTGGTGCGTTCGCTGCGTGCGGCGGCTGTCTCGATGAGGTGGTGGTGCCCGTTGTGAGGTGGGTAGAACTTGCCGAGCACCAGTGCGTGTTCGAACTCCTTCACACCCGCGCCTCGTCCTTGATGTCCTTGATCCAGCTGCGCAGCCCGATCACGCACAGCACCATGAACCCCACGTACAACACCGCTGTCAGATACAGCTCCTTGTACGCGTAGAGCGGCACGTAGATCACGTCGGCGGCGATCCACAGCCACCAGCACTCGATCTTCTTGCGGGCTTGGCCCCACGTCGCGAGCAGTGACAGCACGGTCGTGATCGCGTCCCAGAACGGGACGGTCGACTCGGTGAAAGTCACCAGGATCCAGTGCAGCAGCCCGGTTCCGAGCACGCCGGCGACCGCGAGCCAGATCCACTGCTGCGTCGTCGTGCGGCTGACGTGCAGCGTCGTGTGCTGCTCGCCGCCGCGCAGCCACGCCCACCAGCCGTAGACCGCGAGCACGACGTAGACGATCTGCAGTCCGGAGTCCGCGTACAGGCCGCTGCCCCAGAACAGCACGAAGAACGCGACGTTGTTGGCGATCCCGATGGGCCAGTTCCAGGGGTTTTGCCGGGCGACGAGCCACACGCACAGTGCGCCGGTGATGAAGCCTGCAACCTCAACGGGTGACACGTGCGCTCCTTGACCGCCGTTCGAACATGTGTTCGAATCGGTGTGTGCGATGGGACGGACAGAAACTCGAGGCAGAGCCGCAGCAGGCGCTACCGGGGCTACCGGGACTGGTGCGCAGCGTACGAACTCCTGAGTTCGCGGACGTGGTGTTCCACGAGGTCCGCGCCAAATCCGTGCTCAACGGGGTACCGGGTTCGTCGCTGCCCTTCTCCTGGACCGTGAACCCGTATCGGGGCTGCTCACACGCCTGCACCTACTGCATGGCCGGTGACACCCCGATCCTCATGGCCAACGGCCGCACCAAGCCGTTGTCCGAGCTGCGGGAAGGCGACGAGATCTACGGCACTGAGCTCGTCGGCAACTACCGGCGCTACAAGCTCACCACCGTTCTGGCGCAATGGGAAACGCGCAAGGTCGCGTACCGGCTGACGCTGGAGGACGGCACGTCGGTGGTCGCGTCCGGTGATCACCGCTTCCTGACCGACCGCGGCTGGAAGCACGTGACCGGTGACACCGCCGGCACGGGCCGCCGTCCGCACCTCACGACCGGCAACAAGCTGATGGGCACGGGGGCTTTCGTCGAGCAGCCCACCGTGACCGACGACTACCGCCGCGGCTACCTGCGCGGCATGGTGGACGACGGGAGCGAGTTCCACATCCCCTTGGCCGACATAGAGGCCATGGACCGCACACAGGAGTATCTCGACTACTTCGGTGTGCGAGAAGGGAGGGGATTTCTGCACCAAGTGCGCGAGCTCGCGCACTGGCAGATAGCCCCGAACCCCGACTGGCTCAAGGGTTTCCTGGCCGGCGCGTTCGACTACCTCGGGACCTGCTCGCGCAGCATCCTGCGCATGTCGACGCGCAACGCCACCGTGCTCGAAGCGATCTGCATCGCCTTGAAGCACTTCGACTTCGACTTCGCGATCGAGGAGCTTCGGCGGCGCCGCGGTGTGCGCGTCGTGCGGCTGCGCGGCGGGCTGCGGGAGAACCTGCGCTTCTTCCACACCGTCGACCCGGCGATCACGCGCAAGCGCGACATCGACGGCGTGGCGATCAAGTCCCAGCAGCCGTTGGGCGTCGTCTCCGTTGAGCCGCTCTCGGAGATGACGCTGTACGACATCACGACCGGTACCGGTGACTTCATCGCGAACGGCGTGGTGTCCCACAACTGCTTCGCGCGCAAGACCCACACGTACCTGGATCTCGACTCCGGCCGCGACTTCGACAGCCAGCTCATCGTCAAGGTCAACGCGGGGGAGGTGCTGTCGCGTCAGCTGCGTTCCCCCAAGTGGAAGCAGAAGCACGTGGCGCTGGGCACCAACACGGATCCGTACCAGCGGGCGGAGGGGCGGTACGCCTTGATGCCAGGGATCATCGAGGCGCTGACCGCCTCCCGCACGCCCTTCTCGATCCTGACGAAGGGCACACTGCTGGCGCGCGATCTGCCGCTGCTGTCCGCCGCGGCCGAGGTGGTGCCGGTGGGAATCGCGGTGTCGCTGGCGTTGATGGACCGTGATCTGCACAGGTCGCTGGAACCTGGCACGCCGACGCCGGCTGCTCGGCTGGACCTGGTGCGGAAGGTGCGGGAGGCCGGGTTGCCGTGCGGGGTGTTCGTGGCTCCTGTGTTGCCCGAGCTGACGGATTCCGTTGAGCAGCTGGACTTTCTGCTGGAGCAGATCGCGGCCGCCGGCGCCACGGGCGTGACCGTGCTGCCGTTGCACCTGCGTCCTGGCGCTCGGGAGTGGTTCGCTGCGTGGCTCCGCCGTGAGCATCCGGATCTCATTGAGACGTACCGGTATCTCTACGGAGCGGGGTCCTATGTGGACAAGCGGTATCGCGCGCGGCTGACGGCGCGGGTGGTTCCGCTGATCGAGAAGCACGGACTGGCACCGCGCGGGCGTTCCACCGACGCCGTCACCGGTGTGCCCGGTGACGACGACGGCGTGTGGCCCGATGGCAGCCTGCCGGTCGGTGTGCCGGCTCCGCGCGTGGACCAGGAACAGCTCACCCTGCTTTGAGATTCTTCTTTTGAGATTCTGCGCGGTAGGCACCCTCTTCCCCAGGGTGTCCTTCGCCGCCTCTTGTCGCAGGGCTAGGCCCAGCCGCCCTGGACCATCGTCTGGAACTTCCACCCGCCGCCGACCTTCACCAGAAGGTCGCCGTAGCGCACGGTCATCCCGTTGATCGTCCCGTCGGTGATCACGAAGACCAGGTTGTCGTTGATGAAGTGCGGCGTCCTGGTGGACTCCATCTGCACGTCACCGCCGAGCTGCGCGCCCATCTCCTTGATGAACCGCTCCCGGTCCCACGACGTCGCCGAGCCGTCGGTGACCGTGTTGATCGGAAACAGCGCCATGTCGGCCATCTTCTCGACCTCACCCGCGACCGCGAGCTCGTCCCATTGCGCGAACCACTGCATGACCTCGTCGTACGACATACCGTACATTGTACGGAGTCGGGCGCGCGTCGTCGAGTTGAATGTCGGCAAGGCGTCTACGCGGGCAGGTGGCCGCTGACCGCGGTGGTGTCTTCGCTGCTCACGAGCTTGGCGACGAGTCCGGCTCTGGCGAAGGCCTCGAGTGCCCAGGGCGCCTGCCGGGCGCTGGTCTCGCTCAGCAGGTGGCCGCCCGGTCGCAACCAGTCCGCCGCCTGCACCGCCACGCGCCGCATGACTTCGAGTCCGTCCGTGCCGCCGTCCAGTGCGACGCGTGCCTCGTAGTCGCGTGCTTCGGTCGGCATGAACTGGATGTCGTCGGTGGGCACGTACGGCACGTTGGCGACCACGACGTCGATCTGACCTCGCAGGTGCGTGGGCAGCGGGGCGAACAGGTCGCCCTCGAACACGTTCGCGAGGTTCTTCCGCGCGCACGCCACAGCCACGGGGTCGATGTCGGCCGCGTACACCGTGGCGTTCGGCAGCCTGCGCTGCAGCACCGCGCCCACCGCGCCGGATCCGCAGCACATGTCGACCGCGACCTCGGGCTTCAGCTCGGTCGCGAGGTCGACCAGGAGCTCGGTGCGGTGACGCGGCACGAACACACCTTTGGCGATCACGATCCGCTGCCCGCAGAACTCGGCCCAGCCCACGACGTGCTCCAGCGGCAGCCCGCTCACGCGCTGCGTCACCAGCTCTTCGAGGTGCCGTTCGTCGATGGCGGCTTCCTGGAGGAGGCCGGCCTCTTCCTCGGCGAACACGCAGCCGGCGGCCCTGAGTTGATCAACGATGCTCATCACTCCGGACGCTACATCGGCATTTACAAGCAGGCTTGACTGTTTGTTTGTGGGGCGGAACACTCGAGGTGTGGAGACGAGGCAGCGGCAGGCCGACCGCACCCGCGAGACCAAGCGGAAGCTGATGGAGGCGACGGTCGAGTGCCTGGTGGAACGTGGCTGGTCAGGCACCACGACCACCGAGGTGGCCGAGCGAGCGGGCGTGTCGCGGGGTGCGCAGCTGCACCACTTCCGGACGCGTGGCGAACTGGTGGCCGCGGCGGTGGAGCACGTGGGCGCGGAGAGCGTCGAGGTGCTCAAGCGGCGGGCGCAGATCGCGGAGAAGAGCACGCATGCCGTGGTGGAGCTGATCGCGGACTTTCACGCCAGCGACCTGTTCACCGCGGCCTTGGAGCTGTGGGTCGCGGCGCGCACGGACCCGGAACTGCGCGAGCAGGTGCTGGAGCTGCAGGCGCGGCTGGGGCGTGAGGTTTACGGGCTGGCGCTGGAGCTGCTCGACGTCGACGACAGCTTGCCGGGCGTGAGGGACGCCGTGCAGGCGACCCTGGACCTGGTGCGCGGGCTGGCTCTCGCCAACCAGCTCGCGGACGACGGCAAACGCCGCGCGCACGTCGTGCGCTACTGGGCGAGGATGCTGGAGGAGCAGCTGTGATCACAGAACTGCTGGCCGACCTCGACGCGGAGTCGCGGGAGCTCGACGCGATGGTCTCCGGTGCTGAGGACTGGTCGCTGCCCACGCCCGCCGAGGGGTGGACGATCGGGCACCAGATCGGCCATCTCATGTGGACGGACAAGGCGGCGATCCTCGCCATCACGGATCCCGAGGCGTTCCAGGCGCAACCGCTGACGGCGAACATCGTCGACAAGACCGCGGCCGAGGCGGCGGCGTTGCCGGACCTGCTGGAGCTGTGGCGGGACAGCCGGGCGGCGCTGCGGGAGCACCTGGCGCGGGCCTCCGGGAAGATCGTGTGGTTCGGGCCGCCGATGAGCCCGGCGTCGATGGCCACCGCGCGGATCATGGAGACCTGGGCGCACGGCCAGGACGTCGCGGACGCGCTCGGCGTGGTGCGGGAGCCGACGGCGCGGATCAAACACGTGTGCCACCTCGGTGTGCGGACGATGGGATTCGCGTTCCTGCTCAACGGGTTGCCGGTGCCGCAGGCCGAGGTCCGGGTCGAGCTGACCGGGCCGGGCGGGGAGCTGTGGACGTGGGGGCCGCAGGACGCGGAGAACCGGGTTTCCGGGCCTGCGCTGGACTTCGCGTGGCTGGTGACGCAGCGGCGAAACCGCGGGGAGCTGGCGATCGAGGCCACCGGCGAGGTGGCCGAGCAGTGGGTGCCGATCGCGCAAGCCTTTGCGGGGCCGCCGGGAGGTGGCCGGTGATGCGGGGATGCGAGCACGGCGAAGCGGGAGGCCGGCGGTGATCAGGATCGGCAACGCGTCCGGGTTCTACGGCGATCGGTTGTCCGCCATGCGTGAGCAGCTCGAAGGCGGGCACCTCGACGTGCTGACGGGCGACTACCTCGCCGAGCTGACCATGCTGATCCTGGGCCGGGATCGGATGAAGGACTCCAGCCTCGGGTACGCCAAGACTTTTCTCCGGCAGATGGAGGATTGCCTGGCCCTGGCGCTTGACAAGGGCGTCAAGATCGTGACCAACGCGGGCGGGCTCAATCCGGAAGGGCTGGCGCGCAAGCTCGACGCCAAGGTCGGGTACGTCACGGGTGACGATCTCAAGGGCCGGTTCCCGGAGGCGTTGACGGCCAACGCCTACCTGGGCGCGTGGGAGATCGCGGAGTGCCTGAACCAGGGCGCGCAGGTCGTGGTCACCGGGCGGGTCACGGACGCGAGTCTCGTGGTCGGGCCGGCCGCGGCGCACTTCGGCTGGGCCCGCACGGACTGGGACCGGCTGGCAGGAGCCACGGTCGCCGGGCACGTGCTGGAGTGCGGAACGCAGGCGACCGGCGGGAACTACTCGTTCTTCACCGAGATCGACGCGACCAGGCCGGGGTTTCCGATCGCGGAGATCGACGAGGACGGGTCGTGCCTGATCACCAAGCACGACGGTACCGGCGGGGCGGTGACCACGGACACCGTTACGGCACAGCTGTTGTACGAGATCGGGGCGCCGGAGTACCTGGGGCCGGACGTCACGACGCACTTCGACACGATCAGGCTTGAAGAGCATCAAAGAGGCGTCAGGATCAGCGGGACCAGGGGCAGCCTGCCGCCGGACACGCTCAAGGTGTGCCTGAACACGTTGGGCGGCTTCAGGAACGCCACGACGTTCGTCCTCACCGGACTGGACGTGGACGCCAAAGCCGAGCTGGTCAAGCGGCAGCTCCACGACGCCATCGGTGACGAAGGGCTGACGTGGACGCTCGCGCGGACCGACCAGAGCGACGCGGACACCGAGGAGCAGGCGAGCGCGCTGCTGCACGTGACGATCAAGACGGCGGATCCCCGGCGGGCCAAGGGGTTCAGCAGGGCGGCGATCGAGCTGGCGCTGGCGAGCTATCCCGGGTTCCACGTGACGGCGCCTCCCGGTGACGGGACGCCGTTCGGGGTCTACAGGGCGGCGTATGTGAACCGCGACGAGGTCAGCGCCAAGGCGGTGCTGCTGTGAAGAGGCCGTTGGGAACGATCGCCGGAGCGCGCAGCGGGGACAAGGGCGGCGACGCGAACCTCGGCGTGTGGGTTCGCACAGAACAAGCCTACGAGTGGCTCAACGGCTTCCTGACGACCGAGAAGCTCAAAGAGCTGCTGCCGGAGGCGCGAGAGGTCAGCAGGTACGAGCTGCCGAACCTCAAGGCGCTCAACTTCGTGCTGCACGGACTGCTCGGCGACGGGGTGGCGGGCAGCACGCGGTTCGACCCGCAGGCGAAGGCGCTGGGCGAGTGGTTGCGCAGCAGGGAAGTCGAGATCCCGGAGGAGCTCCTGTGATCACGAAGGATCTGTACGAGCGGAAAGAGCTCAGGCAGCTCGTCCGCGACTTCACGCGCAACGAGATCGTGCCGCACCTCGGTCAGTGGGAGCGGGACGGCGAGATTCCTCGTGAGCTGCACAAGAAAGCGGCCGAGCTGGACCTGCTGGGCATCGGGTTCGAGCACGGCGACCTGCTGGACTCGGTGGCGCTGACCGAGGAGATCATCCAGTCCGGCGGCTCGTCGGGGTTGATGGCGGCGCTGTTCACGCTCGGCATCGCGATCCCGCACATCTGGCAGACGGGGAACGAGGACCTGATCGAACGGTTCGCGAAGCCCGCCATCAGGGGCGAGAAGATCGGCAGCCTGGCGGTCACCGAGCCCGGCGCGGGATCCGACGTCGCGGCGATCAGGACCACGGCGACCAGGGACGGCGATCACTACGTCGTCAACGGTGAGAAGACGTTCATCACCTCCGGGTGCAGGGCGGACTTCGTCACGACGGCGGTGCGGACCGGCGAGAAGGGCTACAAGGGCATCTCGCTGCTCGTCATCGAGGACGGCTTCACGCGCCGCAAGCTCGACAAGATGGGCTGGCACTGCAGCGACACCGCGGAACTGCACTTCGACAACGTGCGGGTGCCGGTGAGGAACCTGGTGGGCGAGGAGAACCAGGGCTTCGCGCTGATCATGCGGCAGTTCCAGGTCGAGCGCGTCACGATGGCGGTCGAGGCCTACGCGACGGCGCAGCGGGCGCTCGACCTGACCGTGGAGTGGACCCGCAACCGGGAGACGTTCGGCAAGCCGCTGATCAAGAACCAGGTGGTCGGCCACAAGCTCGCCACGATGGCGCAGAAGATCGACCTGGCGCGGACCTACACCCGAGAGGTCGCGGCGCGGATCAACCGCGGTGAGGACTGCGTCACCGAGGTCTGCTTCGCGAAGAACGCGGCTGTCGAGGCCTGCTCGGAAGTGGTCGACGCGGCGGTGCAGTTGCACGGTGGCATGGGATACATGCGGGAGTCCGAAGTGGAGCGTCACTACCGGGACGCCCGCATCCTCGGTATCGGGGGCGGGGCGAGTGAAGTGATGACCGAGCTCGCGGCACGACGATTGGGGTTCGCCTGATGGGCAACAGGGAGGCGCTGCTCGCGAAGATCGCGGAGCTGGACGCCGAGCACGCCAAGGCGCTCGCGGGAGGTGGGCCGAAGTACGTCGAGCGGCACCACAGGCGCGGCAAGCTGTTGGCCCGCGAACGGGTCGAATTGCTCATCGACGAGGACAGCCCGTTCCTGGAACTGTCGCCGCTCGCGGCGTGGGGCACGGACTTCCCGGTCGGCGCGTCGGTCGTCACCGGCATCGGGCGGATCGAAGGCGTCGAGTGCGTGATCGTCGCGAACGACCCGACGGTGCGTGGTGGCGCGTCGAACCCGTACACGCTGCGGAAGTCCCTGCGGGCCAACGACATCGCGCTGCAGAACCGGTTGCCGCTGGTCAGCCTCGTCGAGTCCGGCGGGGCGGACCTGCCGACGCAGAGCGAAATCTTCATCCCCGGCGGCCGGGCGTTCCGCGACCTGACGCGCCTCAGCGCGGCGGGCATCCCGACGATCACGGCGGTGTTCGGCAACGCGACGGCCGGCGGTGCGTACGTGCCGGGCATGTCGGACTACGTGATCATGATCAAGGAACGGTCGAAGGTGTTCCTGGGCGGTCCACCGCTGGTCAAGATGGCGACCGGCGAGGACGCGGACGACGAGTCGCTGGGCGGCGCGACGATGCACGGCGCCACGTCTGGGCTGGCCGACTTCGTGGCGGAGGACGAGACCGACGCGATCCGGCTGGCCAGGCGCGTGGTCGCCAGGCTGAACTGGAAGAAGCAGGGACCAGAGCCCGCGCCGGTGGAAGAGCCGCTGTTCGACGCCGACAGCATCCTCGACCTCGTCTCCGAGGACCAGCGGGTGCCGTTCGACCCGCGTGACGTCATCGCGAGGCTCGTCGACGCGTCGTTGTTCGACGAGTTCAAGCCGTTGTACGGCACCAGCCTCGTGACCGGCTGGGCCAGGATCCACGGCTACCCGGTCGGCATCCTCGCCAACGCGCGCGGCGTGCTGTTCTCGGAGGAGTCGCAGAAGGCCACGCAGTTCATCCAGCTCGCCAACCAGAGCGACACACCGCTCGTCTTCCTGCAGAACACCACGGGCTACATGGTCGGCGCCCAGTACGAGCAGGGCGGCATCGTCAAGCACGGCTCGATGATGATCAACGCGGTGTCGAACAGCCGGGTGCCGCACCTGACGATCACGATGGGTGCTTCGTACGGCGCGGGCAACTACGGCATGTGCGGCAGGGCGTACGACCCGCGGTTCCTGTTCACCTGGCCCAACGCCAAGTCGGCCGTGATGGGGCCCGCGCAGCTCGCGGGCGTGCTGTCGATCGTCGGGCGGCAGGCCGCCGCGGCGAAGGGGCAGGAGTACAACGAGGAGCACGACGCCGCCATGCGCAAGATGGTCAAGGCGCAGATCGAGGAGCAGTCGCTGGCGCCGTTCCTGTCCGGGAAGCTCTACGACGACGGCGTGATCGATCCGCGTGACACCAGGATCGTCCTCGGTCTCTGTCTCTCCGCTGTCCACAGTGGACCGATCAAAGGCGCCGACGGCTTCGGCGTCTTCCGGATGTGAGCGACATGATCAAGACACTCCTGATCGCCAACCGCGGCGAGATCGCCCGCCGGATCATCCGCACCTGCCAGGCCAACGGAATCCGCACGGTCGCGGTCTTCTCCGACCCGGACGCCGAAGCCCCGCACGTCAAGGAAGCCGACTTCGCGGTCAGGCTTCCCGGTGCGTCCCCCACCGAGACCTATCTCCGCGGCGACCTGCTCGTGGAGGCCGCGACCAAGGCGGGAGCGGATGCCGTCCATCCCGGCTACGGCTTCCTGTCCGAGAACGCCGACTTCGCCAGGTTGGTCCAGGCGGCCGGCCTGACCTGGGTCGGGCCCGAACCGGACTCGATCGAGGCGATGGGCTCCAAGGTGGCCGCGAAGAAGCGGATGGCCGCCGCCGGCGTGCCGACGCTGCCCGAACTCGACCCGGAGACCGTCACCGAGTTCCCGGTGCTGATCAAGGCGTCGGCGGGCGGTGGCGGCGTGGCATGCGGATCGTCCGCGGGAAGGCCGGTTCGCGGACGCGCTGGCCAGCGCGCGACGAGAGGCCGAGTCGGCGTTCGGTGACCCGACGGTGTTCTGCGAGCCGCTGCTGGAGCACGCGCGGCACGTCGAGGTGCAGATCCTCGCAGACACCCACGGCACGGTCTGGGCGCTCGGCGAACGCGAGTGCTCGATCCAGCGCCGGCACCAGAAGATCGTCGAGGAGTCGCCGAGCCCGGCGGTCAACGACGACGTCCGCAAGCGTTTGTTCGCGGCGGCGACCGCGGCGGCCGAGTCGATCGGGTACGTCGGCGCGGGCACCGTCGAGTTCATGCTGAAGGGCGAGGACTTCCACTTCCTGGAGGTCAACACCAGGCTTCAGGTCGAGCACCCGGTCACCGAGCTGGTCCACGGCGTGGATCTCGTCGAATGGCAGCTGCGGATCGCGGAAGGCGCTCCATTGCCCGCCGTGGCGCCGGAACCGCGGGGCCACGCCATCGAGGTCCGCCTCTACGCGGAAGACCCGGACCACGACTGGCGCCCGGCGAGCGGCACGCTGCACAGGTTCCACGTGCCCGGCGACGTCAGGCTCGACAGCGGTGTCGAGGACGGCTCGGTCGTTTCCGTGCACTACGACCCCATGCTGGCCAAGGTGATCGCGCATGCACCGACGCGCGCAGCCGCTGCCCGCAAGCTCGTGACGGCACTGGAAAACGCTCAGATCCACGGCCTGATCACGAACCGCCGGCTGCTCATCGACGTTCTCGGGCACGAGGCGTTCCTCAACGGTGACACGCACACCGGGTTCCTCGCCGAGCACGAGTTCACCCGGTCCGTTGACCCGCAACCGTTTGCGCTCGCCGCCGCGCTCGCGCAGGCGGCCGGCCGCAAGATCGGGCACCTGCCGCTCGGCTGGCGCAACGTGCGGTCGCAGCGGCCGAAGGCGAAGTTCCTGTTCGGTGAGGAGCTCGTCGAGGTCGAGTACGACCCCGCGCAGGCGACCGCGAACACCGTGATCCTCGACCTGGACGGCGTGCGCGCTCCGTTCCACGTCAGCCGGTACGGCGATCTGGTCGAGGTCGACTCTCCGCGCGTTCGGTGTCGCTGACGGCCGTGCCGCGCTTCCCCGAACCGGAGACCAAGCTCGCGCCGGGCGCGACCGTCGCCCCGATGCCCGGCACCGTCGTCAGGGTCAGCGTCAGCCAGGGCGACCAGGTCGAGGCCGGCGCCGAACTCCTGGTGCTGGAAGCCATGAAGATGGAACACCGCGTGCTCGCGAACAACGCCGGCACCGTCACCGAACTTCTCGTCGAGAAAGCCCAGCAGGTCAACGCGGGCGACGTCCTGGCCGTGGTGGCCGAAAAGAATGGAGACGACCAGTGAGCTTCGTCGAGTCCGAAGAGCGGATCGCGCTGCGGAAGGCCGTTTCCGAGCTGGGTGCCAAGTACGGCACCGAGTACTTCGTCGCCAAGTCCAGGTCGGGGGAGAAGACCACCGAGCTGTGGGAGGAAGCGGGCAAGCTCGGCTACCTCGGCGTGGCCGTGCCAGAGGAGTACGGCGGTGGTGGCGGTGGCATCGGCGACCTCGCGGCGGTGTGCGAGGAGCTGGCGGCGGCGGGATGTCCGTTGCTGCTCATGGTGGTGTCACCCGCCATCTGTGCCACGGTGATCGCCAGGTTCGGCACGAGCGAGCAGAAGTCCAAGTGGCTGCCCGGCTTCGCGGACGGCACGCTCAAGATGGCGTTCGCGATCACCGAGCCCGACGCGGGATCCAACGCGCACCAGCTCAAGACGCACGTCCTGCGCGACGGCGACGACTGGATCCTCAAGGGCACCAAGACGTTCATCTCCGGCATCGACGAGGTCGACGCCGTGCTCGTGGTGGCGATCCAGAAGACAGGGCCGGTGCTCGTGATCGTCTCCACGAACACCGAGGGCTTCACGTGGCACCAGATCGAGATGGACCTGGTGGCGCCGGAGAAGCAGTTCACGCTGTTCTTCGACGACGTGCGGCTGCCTTCCGATGCCGTCGTCGGGTCACCGGACCAGGGTCTGCTGCAGGTCTTCGCCGGTCTCAACCCCGAACGGATCATGGGCGCGAGCATGGCGACCGGCTCGGCGCGCCTGGCGATCAGCAAGGCCGTCACTTACGCCCAGCAGCGCACGGTCTGGGAGAGCCCGATCGGGTCTCACCAGGGTCTCGCGCATCCGCTCGCGAAGATCCACATCGAGATCGAGCTGGCCAGGCTGATGACGCAGAAGGCGGCGGCGCTCTACGACTCCGGCCGCGACAAGGACGCGGGCGAGGCCGCGAACATGGCCAAGTACGCGGCGGGCGAGGCCATCGCGGCTGCCGTCGACCAGGCGATCCAGACCCACGGCGGCAACGGGCTGACCTCCGAGTTCGGGCTGGCGTCGATGCTCGGCATGTCCCGGCTCTCCCGCATCGCGCCCGTCTCGCGGGAGATGGTCCTCAACTTCGTCGCGCAGAACTCGCTCAAGCTGCCCCGCAGCTACTGAGAGCTCGTGAGTGGTTGTGGCCGTTCCGGCGGCCGCAACCACCTATCCTCGCGGCATGGGGACCTTCACAACTTCAGACGGCGTCACGCTGGCCTACCACGGGGAAGGTCCGGATCCTCTGATCTGCCTGCCCGGCGGGCCGATGCAGGCGTCGTCCTACCTGGGTGGCCTGCCGCTCGGGAACGTGCTCAGGCTCGACCTGCGCGGCACCGGCGAATCGGCGGAAGCGGACGACTACCGCGTCGATCGTCAGGTCGACGACGTCGAGGCACTGCGCCGCCACCTCGGCCTCGACGTGATCAGCCTGCTCGGCCACTCGGCGGGCGGCACCCTCGCGATCCTCTACGCGACGCGATTTCCGCGGCACGTCAAGGAGCTCGTGCTGATCACGCCGAGCCCGCGCGTCGCCGGCATCGACGTCACCGACGCGGACCGCAGGGAGATCGCGGAGCAGCGGCACGCCGAGCCGTGGTTCGAGCAGGCTTACGCGGCGTTCCAGCAGATCTGGGCGGGCAACTTCACGCCGGAGGCGTTCAAGGGGATCACCCCGTTCCTGCACGGCCGCTGGGACGCCCAGGCGCGGCAGCTCGACGACCACCCGCGCAACGACGACGCCGCCAGGGGCTACTACGCCGAGGGCGCCTTCGACCCCGAGCAGGTCCGCGAACAGATCAAATCCCTTGACGTGCCAACGCTTCTGCTGGCCGGTGAGCTGGACGTGTCACTGCCGCCCAAGCGCGCGCAGGAGTACGCGGACTTCTTCCCGCGCGCACAGCTCGTCGTCCAGCCGGGAGCCGGTCACTACCCTTGGCTCGACGACCCGGAGGCGTTCGCCGCCACGGTCCAGCGCATCCCGTAGAGGCCCGGCCCGAAGTCGAGCGCGGCGGCGTGCGCGTAGCCCCAGGCGTCCACCGGTGCCGGGCGCGCGCCGCCGAACATTTCCGTTCCCGCCGGACCTGACGCGAATTGCTCGCAGGAAGCGGGAGGGGACTCGGCCGGGAATTTGATCTCCAGCACGTAGTCGTGCACCCGTTCGGCGAACCGGCGGAAATGCGTGTGCTCGACCGTCGGATGTGGATAGATCAATTCGTACTCGATCGCGATCGAGTCTCCCGCGGCCATCGGTTCGTCGAACAACAGCTCCGCGACGAGCACTCCGTTCGTGCGTTCACGGGCGATCCGGCCGACCCGGCACGAACGGACGGCGGTCAGCGCGGGCTGCGCCGAACCCGTTTCCTGGCACAGGATCCAGCGGTCCACATCGGCCGTCCTCGCCTGCATGACCTGTCGCGATCGGACGCCGCGCACCCCGCCGCAGGGTGCGACGTCGACCCGGTCGTGCTGGGCGGTCAGCACCAGCCCGGACCCGTCCCACTGGGCCCGGGACGACAGCTCCCGCCTGCGGGAACGTCCACGTGGCCGCGGTGGGCCCAGCAGACGGCTGAGAGCCGCCTGAGGCAGTCCGAGCACGTCTTCGAGGTGCGCGAGAGCCATCAAGGACTCCGGCCGCTCGGGTCTGCGTCTTCCCGACTGCCAGTAGCTCAGGGCCGTCACGCTGATCGGCGCGCCCCGCAGCCGCAGGCGGTGCTGCAACCGTTCCAGGCTGAGACCCCGCACCTGGATCGCGACCCGCAACGCGTCCGCGAACGGACCCGTCACCAACAGGTCGGCGAGCTCCTCGCGCGGTGGGTAAATCGTCAGCATCACCCCTCCGTTTCACGGGGTCAAGGTCGGAAGGCTATCGGCAGCAAAGGGAACGCGGTACAGCCGATCGGCGGTTTCGGGCCGGTGGGAAACCCGGAAAGTTCAGATCTCGGGTCTATTACGCCGCCAATAGTCCCGATTGGGTTCCTGAGCATCCCTGCGACGAACAGGACTACGCAATGCGCAAGACAGCAACCCTGCTGGGCTCTGCGATCATGATCGCTGCCTTCGCGGCACCCGCGTCCGCCGCCGTCGGCGAGATCCGCACGTTCGAGGGCGCGAACAACATCCCCGGCAGCTTCGTCGTGAAGCTGAAGGACAACAGGGTCACCGCGAGCGCAGCGACTCTCGGTGCACGCTTCGGTGGCCAGGTCGGATACGTGTACGACACCGTCTTCAAGGGCTTCTCGGTCAAGATGTCGGACGCCCAGGCCCGCAGACTCGCCGCTGACCCCTCGGTCGAGTACGTGGAACGCGACCAGGTGCTCAGCATCCAGGCCACGCAGGTCAACCCGCCGTCGTGGGGCCTGGACCGGATCGACCAGCGCAACCTGCCGCTCGACCAGCGCTACACCTACAACACCACCGGCTCCGGCGTGAACGCCTACGTCATCGACACCGGCGTCCGGATCAGCCACCAGACGTTCGGCGGCCGCGCGAAGAACGGCCGCGACTTCGTCGACAACGACGCCGTCGCGCAGGACTGCGAGGGTCACGGCACGCACGTCGCCGGCACCATCGCGGGCTCGCAGTACGGCGTGGCCAAGGCGACGAACATCATCGCGGTGCGCGTGCTCAACAACCAGGGCTCCGGCACGCTCGCCGGCGTCAACGCGGGCATCAACTGGGTGGCCGCGAACCACGTCAAGCCCGCGGTGGCGAACATGTCGCTCGGTGGCGGCGCGAACGCCTCGCTCGACAGCGCCGTGCAGGGCGCGATCACGCGCGGCGTCACGTTCGCGGTCGCGGCCGGCAACGCGAACACCAACGCCGCCAACACCTCGCCCGCACGCGTCGGCGCGGCGATCACCGTGGGATCGACCGACCGCAACGACGCGCGGTCGTCGTTCTCCAACTACGGCCCGGTTGTCGACGTGTTCGCTCCTGGCCGCGACATCACGTCCGCGTGGAACACCAGTGACACCGCCACGAACACCATCTCCGGCACCTCGATGGCGACGCCGCACGTCGCCGGCGTGGTGGCCAGGTACCTGCAGGGCAACCGCAACGTGACGCCCGCGCAGGTCTCGACCGCGATCACCTCCAACGCCACCAACGGCAAGGTGACCAACCCGGGCGCCGGCACGACGACGAGGCTCCTGTACTGGGCGCCGACCAGCTGAGCAGAACCCTGAGATGTGCGGCCCCGGCTCCCTTCGAGCCGGGGCCGTTTTCCCTGCCCCAATTTTTGGGAGAACGAAAGGAAGTTCCCTGTGAGAGCCCTGCTGGGAGTCGCCGCCCTGGCGGCAATGGTCGTGGTCGCCCCGGCGTCCGCGGCCACGTCCTCGTACATCGTGGTCCTTCGCGACGGAGCTGTGTCGTCGTTCAGCGGTGCGGTGGAGCACCGGTACACCAGTGTTTTCAACGGTTTCAGCGCCCGGCTGACAGCCGCTGAAGTCAAGCGGATGAAGGCAGACCCGAACGTGTCCCATGTGGAACGTGACGGGATCGTGCACGCCAACAGCACGCAGCTCAACCCGCCGTGGGGTCTGGACCGGATCGACCAGCGCGCGTTGCCGTTGGACAAGAAGTACTCCTACACCAGCACCGGTCGCGGCGTGAACATCTACGTGATCGACACCGGCATTCGCGTGACGCACACCGACTTCGGCGGCCGCGCCCGCAACGGCTGGGACACCGTCGACAACGACGCGGTCGCGCAGGACGACAACGGCCACGGCACGCACGTCGCCGGCATCGCCGCGGGCACGACGTACGGTGTTGCCAAGCGCGCCACGGTCTGGGGCGTGCGGGTGCTGAACGGTCAGGGCAGCGGCACGATCTCCGGTGTCATCGCGGGCGTGGACTGGGTGACCCGCAACGCCGTGAAGCCCGCGGTGGCCAACATGTCGCTGGGCGGCAGCGCTTCCGCCGCTCTGGACGACGCGGTCCGGCGTTCGATCGCTTCCGGTGTCTCGTACACGGTCGCGGCCGGCGGCAGCAACACCGATCCCGGCAACTCGTCGCCCCAGCGGGTTTCCCAGGCGATCTGCGTGGGCGCGTTGACGCAGACCGACACCAAGTCGTCGTCGTCGAACTTCGGTCCGCTGGTGGACATCTGGGCTCCTGGCGTCAGCATTCCGTCCACCTGGAACACCGGAGACACCGCCACGAACACCATCTCAGGCACCTCGATGGCGGCACCGCACGCGGCCGGTGTCGCGGCCAGGTACCTGGAGTTCAACCGGGCAGCCACACCCGCACAGGTCGAGCGCGCATTGGTTACCACGGGCACTCCGGGGACACCACCCGTCACTCGTATTCTTTACTGGCCGCCGTCACTGTGAATGGTGAAAACACAGGTTCGTCCTAACCTTTAGGACACCCTTGGCAGGAACCGGATCGATCCATAGCGTCGAAAGTGTTCGTTCCCCTGCAAAGAACGGAATGCACATCATGACGCGAAAGATCCGGTTCCTGGCCGGTGCCGGCGCGGCGACCCTCGCCATGTCGGTTCTGATGGTCCCTTCGGCGTCGGCCGCCGAAGGTGAGGTCCTGTCCCTCGGCTCTCCCGAGAAGATCGCGGGCAGCTTCATCGTGAAGCTGAAGGAGGGCAAGGCCGGCTCGCACGCCCTGGCCTCGCGTTTCGGCGCGAAGGTGGAGCGCGAGTACACCAGCTTCGGCGGTTTCAACGTGAAGCTGACCGAGAAGCAGGCCAAGCGCCTTGCCGCGGACCCGTCCGTCGAGTTCGTCGAGGCCGACCAGGTCGTGCACACGCAGGCCACGCAGACGAACCCGCCGTCGTGGGGTCTCGACCGCATCGACCAGCGCAACCTGCCGCTGAACCAGTCGTACAGCTACACCTCGACCGGCTCGGGCGTGACGGCGTACGTCGTCGACACCGGCGTGCGCATCAGCCACTCCACGTTCGGCGGCCGCGCCTCCAACGGCCGTGACTTCGTCGACAACGACAACGTGGCCCAGGACGGCAACGGCCACGGCACCCACGTCGCCGGCACCATCGCGGGCTCGCAGTACGGCGTCGCGAAGGCCGCGAAGATCGTCGCCGTCCGCGTGCTCGACAACAACGGTTCCGGCACCCTCGCCGGCGTCGCGGCGGGCATCGACTGGGTGGCCGCCAACGCGGTCAAGCCGGCCGTGGCGAACCTGTCGCTCGGCGGCGGCGCCAACGCCACGCTCGACACGGCTGTGCGCAACGCCGTCGCAAAGGGCGTGACGTTCGCGGTCGCGGCGGGCAACTCCAACGCCAATGCGTCCGGCTTCTCCCCGGCCCGCGTGACCGAGGCGATCACGGTCGGCTCCACCGACCGCACCGACGCCCGATCGTCGTTCTCGAACTACGGCTCGGTGCTGGACATCTTCGCGCCGGGCCGCGACATCACGTCGGCCTGGAACACCTCCGACAGCGCCACCAGCACCATCTCGGGCACGTCGATGGCCACCCCGGCCGTCGCGGGTGCCGCCGCTCGCTACCTCTCGACGAACCGCGCGGCGACGCCGGCTCAGGTCGCCTCGTACCTGATCGCGCAGTCGACGCCGTCGAAGGTGACGTCGCCGGGTTCGGGCTCGCCGAACCGCCTGCTGTACCTCGCGCCGACCGCGTGAGCTAGCTGTTCGTGGGAAGGCCGCGGCTGATGTCGCGGCCTTTTCCTTTGGTTAGAGGACCTGGTCCGCGACTGCGAGCGCCACGAGATAGAGGACGACCATGAGCCCCGCGCCGATCCACGGCCAGTAGGCGCGGGGCGCGCGCAAGGCCCGGAACCACGTCGCGAAGGTCGCGGACAGCCCGATCACGAAGGTGCCGACCAACGTCATCGTGAACGGCACCATGCACGCGCCAGTGCATTTCTGCACCGGCGTGAAGCCGAGAATGCCGAGGAACAGCACACCGACGGCCACCATGAACATCACGAGCATGCCGACGACGGCCACCGGGATCCGCATGCGCGAGACGCTAGTCAACGGAGATCACTTACGCCCGCGAAAGCCCTGCGTGAAAATCTGTCGGTGCCGTTGGCTAGCCTTGACGGCAAAGCTGACTTCGTCTACAAGGAGCCACCACCGTGTTGCGCACGCACGAGGCCGGATCACTCCGGGCCGAGCACGCCGGGCAGTCCGTCACCCTCACCGGGTGGGTCGCTCGCCGGCGTGATCACGGCGGTGTCATCTTCATCGACCTCCGCGACGCCTCCGGTGTCGCCCAGGTCGTGTTCCGCGAGGGCGAGATGGCCGAGCGCGCGCACCGGCTGCGCAGCGAGTACGTCATCAAGGTCACCGGTGACGTCAGCAAGCGGCCAGAGGGCAGTGAGAACCCCGACCTCGCCACCGGCGCCATCGAGGTCTACGTGTCCGAGCTCGAGGTGCTGAACGAGGCCGCGCCGCTGCCGTTCCAGGTCGAGGGCGAGGGCGAGATCGGCGAGGAGGCCCGCCTCAAGCACCGCTACCTCGACCTGCGCCGCTCCGGCCCGGCCAAGGCCATCCGGCTGCGCAGCGAGGTCAGCCGCATCGCGCGCGACGTGCTGCACGGCGAGAAGTTCATCGAGATCGAGACCCCGACCCTGACCCGCAGCACCCCGGAAGGCGCCCGCGACTTCCTGGTGCCCGCGCGGCTGCGTCCCGGCTCCTGGTACGCGCTGCCGCAGTCGCCGCAGCTGTTCAAGCAGCTGCTGATGGTCGGTGGCATGGAGCGCTACTACCAGATCGCGCGTTGCTACCGGGACGAGGACTTCCGCGCGGACCGCCAGCCGGAGTTCACCCAGCTCGACATCGAGATGAGCTTCGTCGAGCAGGACGACGTCATCGGCCTGACCGAGAAGCTGCTCTCCTCGATCTGGAAGGAGACCAAGGACGTCGAGCTGCCGCTGCCGTTCCGCCGCATCTCCTACGCCGAGGCGATGTCGAAGTACGGCACGGACAAGCCGGACCTGCGCTTCGAGCTGGAGCTGACCGAGCTCACCGAGTACTTCAAGGACACGACGTTCCGCGTGTTCCAGGCGCCGTACGTCGGTGCCGTCGTCATGCCGGGTGGTGCGAGCCAGCCGCGCCGCACGCTCGACGCGTGGCAGGAGTTCGCCAAGCAGCGCGGCCACAAGGGCCTCGCGTACGTGCTCCTCGCCGAGGACGGCACGCTGGGCGGTCCTGTCGCGAAGAACCTGACCGACGCCGAGCGCGACGGTCTGGCCAAGGCGGTCGGCGCCAACCCCGGTGACTGCATCTTCTTTGCCGCGGGCGAGGCTCGTGACGCGCGCGCTCTGCTGGGTGCGGCCCGTGTCGAGATCGCGCACCGCGTCGGCCTGATCGACGAGAGTGCATGGGCGTTCGCGTGGGTCGTCGACTTCCCGATGTTCGAGTCGGTCGACAAGCTCGACGCGGGTGACGTCGCGGTCGGTGGCGGCAACTGGACCGCGCTGCACCACGCGTTCACCTCCCCGACGCCGGAGTGGATCGACAACTTCGAGACCGACCCCGGCAACGCGCTGGCCTACGCCTACGACGTGATCCTCAACGGCAACGAGCTCGGCGGTGGCTCGATTCGTATCCACCGCGCGGACGTGCAGCAGCGCGCGTTCACCGTGATGGGCATCGGTGCCGAGGAGGCGCAGGAGAAGTTCGGCTTCCTGCTCGACGCGTTCAAGTACGGCGCGCCGCCCCACGGCGGCATCGCGCTCGGCTGGGACCGCCTCTGCATGCTGCTCGCGGGCGTCGACTCGATCCGCGAGGTCATCGCGTTCCCGAAGAGCGGCGGCGGCTACGACCCGCTGACCGCGGCCCCGGCGCCGATCACCGCCCAGCAGCGCAAGGAAGCCGGCGTCGACGCCAAGCCCGAGCAGAAGCAGTAATGCTGCGGCTGCGGGTGGTCTGTCCCGCAGACCAGACCGAGGCCGCGCTCGAGATCCTCCGCGACCACGCGGGAGCCACCCACCTGGTGGTCCTGCGTGGCGCGGCGATCGACCCCGAGGGCGACCTGATCACGGCCGACGTGGCGCGCGAGGCGGTCGACGAGATCGTCGTCGCGCTCTGCGACCTGCACATCGACCACACCGGCGGCGTCACGATCGAGACGATCGACACGTCGCTGTCCGACGCCGCCGACCGCGCCGAGGAGAACGCGCCGGGCGAGGGCTCCGACGTGATCGTGTGGGAAGAGCTGATCGCGAAGTCCGGCGAGGAGTCCCGGCCCAGCGTCACCTTCCAGGCGTTCCTCACCATCGCCTGCCTGCTGGCGGCGGTGGGTGTCGCGACGAACTCGCCGGTCACGATCGTCGGCGCGATGGTCGTGGGTCCGGAGTTCGGCCCGCTCGCCGCGATCGCCGTCGGTCTCGTCGCGAAGCGCTGGGACCTGGTCAAACGGGCGTCGATCGCGCTCGCGGTCGGGTTCCCGCTGGCCATGGTGATCACGTCGGTGCTCACGTGGTTCGGCGAGCTCGGCGGGCTGTTCGACAAGGCCGACCTCGTCAACGGCCACCAGGTCGACTTCGTCTACGAGTTCGGACCGTTCTCGCTGATCGTCGCACTGCTGGCGGGCGCGGCGGGCATGCTGTCGATGACGTCGGCGAAGTCCGCGGCACTCGTCGGCGTGTTCATCTCGGTCACCACGGTTCCGGCCGCCGGATACGCCGCGCTGGCCGCTGTTCTCGGAGTGTGGGACAGAGTGGGGCCCGCAGTTGCCCAGTTGGGCATCAACTTGATCGGTATTGTCGCCGCGGCCTCGCTCGTTCTGTTGATCCGCAGGAGCAGGGCAACGGATGGTGTTTCCACACGTCCACTGTCCAAGGGGTGATCCGGAAACAGCGCGAGCCGTTATCAACGAGTGATGGTGGTCGCAGCCTGGCCGGATTAGCGTCGGTCCGGCTCACGGACATGGGGAGTAGGGTCGGAGGGGATGAGCGTGGAGATCACCGCGGGCCCTCCTGAGACGACTTCACCTGAGATCGCCGAAGCTGTCGAAGCAGCCGAGCGGGTACTGACCAGGCGTTTGGGCGCAACGGTGCGCCTTGCGGACCCCGAGGCTCTCGGGGGTACCGGTCGTTCCGTCGTCATTCGCGTCAGAGTGGCCTCCTCGCCGTTCTCCATGCCCCGCACGCTGGTCGTGAAGCAGTATCCGGCCGGTTCCGGAGACCGCGACCCGTGGGCGCACGAGGCGGTCAGCCACCAGCTCCTCACCGCGTTGCCCGCCGAAGAGCGCGCCACGCCAGAGCTGTTCGCACACGACGCGGCGTCGCGTCTGGTCGTGCTCGAAGACCTGGGCCGTGCGCCGCGTCTGTCCGAGAAACTGCATGCGAAGGACGCGCGCGCCGCGGAACGTGGACTGTTGTCGTGGGCACACGCCATGGGGCGTTTGCACGCCACGACGGCGGGCCGTGACGCGGACTTCGACGCGTTGATGCGGCGGGCCGGTGCGCAGTGCTGCCAGGACCCGATCGCGGTCGACGTGCACGCGGCCATCGTGGGATTACCGGCGCTGGCCGTCTCCACGCTCGGCGTGGAGATGTCCCCGCAGGCCATCGAGTTCGCCTCCGACGCCGCACGAGCGTTCAGCACCTCGCGACGGCGCGCGTTCAGCCCATCGACGTCCTGCCCGGACAACCACCTCGTCACCTCGCGCGGAGTCCGGTTCGTCGACTTCGAGGGCGGTTGTGTCCGCGACATCGTGTTCGACGCCGCGGCCCTGCGCGTGCCGTTCCCGTCCTGCTGGTGCGGATGGGGCCTGCCGCCGGGGATGTCCGAGGCCATGATCGCCGCGTGGCGCGCGGAGGTCGGGTCGGTGTGGCCCGAGATGGACGACGACGCGGTGCTCTTACCGCGCCTGCTGGAGGCCCAGCTGCTGTGGGTGTGGCTCGCGACGTGGCGTGCGCTCTCCAAGCCGATGCCGAGCGTCGACAACGCCCCGCCGCGCAGTGTCGTGCTCGCCGGGCGGTGGGTCCGGCTGCGGTCCGATGCGCTGATCCTCGGCGAGAAGACGGTCGCGTCGCACGCCGACGCCGTGGTCGGCGCACTGGTCGACCGCTACGGCGCTGAGGTGCTCGAACTCCCGCTTTACCCAGCATTTCGCTGAACCGTTCCCGCACGGTCATTCCGAGATCACCGGGCCAGCTGATGCTGATTCGTGTGCTGGTGTTACTCGGTGACTCGACAGTGGTCGGGATAGGCGACCTCGTTCCCGGCGGCTGGCGCGGCTTCGGCCCCCTGCTCTCGTCCGCGTTCGAGGACAACGGCTATCGCAACTACGCCGTCTCCGGCGCGCGGCTGGCCGACGTCCGGCGCACCCAGCTGCCGCAGGCTTTGCGCGACAAGCCCAGTGCCGCCGTCGTCATCGCCGGCGTCAACGACACGCTGCGGTCGGATTTCTCCGTGCGGCAGATGCACGCGGATCTCGACCACGTCTGCGGCGCGCTCACGGCAGCAGGGGTTTCCGTCGTCACCGTGCGGTTTCACGACCAGGGCCGTGTTTTCAAGCTGCCCGGCAAGTTGCGGCGCGTGCTCAAGAACAGGATCGACGAGTTCAACCGCGTGATCGACGTCGTGGTGGCGCGGCACGGCGTGCGGTGCGTCGATCTGCACACCCTGCCCGGCGCGTACGAGCTGGAGACGTGGGCGGTCGACCGCCTGCACCCGTCCGAGCGCGGTCACCGGCTGCTGGCCAGGGCGTTCGCCGCCGAGCTGCGCGCGACAGGGCATTCCGTCGGCGACATCAGCCTGGAGTGCTCTGGCGGGCGCGAGCTGACGGTGTGGCACCACGTCGCGTGGCTTGTGCTGAAAGGGATTCCGTGGCTGTGGCGGCGTGGCGCGGACCTGGCGCCCCTGCTGTGGATCGACGAGGCGCCGACCGAGGTCGTTGTGCCGGTGCCAGGAGAGGTGTTGCCCGCTGACACCGGCCGCGTCTGAGGATCAGGTCAGGTCGTAGAGGGTCTGGCCGCCCACCGTGGTGGCCTGGAAGGTCGCGGCGACCCACTCGCCGATGGCGCTGTTGCCGCCGCCAGGTCCACCTCGTCCGCCCGCGACGAGGTACCGCACCTTCCCCGCGGCGACGAGTGCCTTGAACTCGTCGAGCGTGGGTGCCGGATCGCTGCCGTTCCAGCCGCCGATCGCGATGACGGCCCGTCCGGACGCCAGCTGCAACGACGCTGCGTTCTGCGCGCCGACCGTCGCGGCCGCCCACTCGGTGTCCGTGCCCTTCAACAACTGCACGACCTCCGTGGACGATCCGCTCTCCCGCATCCCACCGCCCTGCTGGCTGCGCGGACCGGACAACGGGATCGAGCCGCTGTGCGTGGTGGCGGCCGTTGCGAACGCGTAGCCGGAGGTGCCGAGCAACGCAGCCGCCACCAGCACTCCCACCAGCGAGCGGCGCGCGTTCACGCCGAACACCAGCGCCAGCACGGCGACCGTGGTGACGGCCAGCAGAACCCAGCGCAGCCATGGCATCCACGCCGGCGTGCGGTCGAGCAGGATGAAGCCCCAGACGCCCGTCGCCGCGACCATCGCCGTCAACGCCATCCGTGCCGGGAAGTGCGCTCGGCCGCGCCACAGCTCCTGTCCCGCGACACCGGCAAGCGCGGCGATCCCAGGTGCAAGCGCGACCGTGTAGTAGGGGTGCGTGATGCCGCTCATGAAGCTGAACACCACGCCGCTGACGAGCGTCCAGCCACCCCACACCACCAGTGCCGCACGAGTGCGATCGGTGCGGGGCACACGACGGGTGAACCAGAGTCCGGCGACCAGGCCGATCACCGCCGCGGGCAGCAGCCAGGAGATCTCCGGGCCCATGCTGGCGCCGAACAACCTGCCGGCGCCCGTTTCGCCGCCGAAGCCGATGTTCCCGTTGCCGCCGCCGGGCCCGCCGCCCTCGTCGCCGAAGATGCGGCCGAGGCCGTTGTAGCCGATCGCCAGCTCCCACAACGAGTTGTTGGTGGACCCGCCGATGTACGGGCGGCTGTCCGCCGGCCACAGCTCCACCAGCACGATGTACCACCCGGCCGAGACGACCACGGCGAGCCCGGCGCCCAGCAGGTGCAGCAGCCTCTTCGGCAACGATGCCGGAGCGGCGACCAGGTAGGCCAGCGCCAGCGCGGGCAGCACCAGGAACGCCTGCATCATCTTGGTGAGGAACGCGAAACCGATCGCCGTGCCCGCGAGAGCCAGCCACCACGGGCTCGCCTTGTCGAGCGCCCGCACCGTGCAGTACGCGGCAGCGACAATCAGCAGCACCAGCAACGCGTCCGGCAGGTTGAACCGGAACATCAGCGTTGCCACGGGTGTCAGCGCGAAGGCCGCGCCGGCGAACAACGCCGCGCTGGGGCCGGACGTGCGCTTGACCGTCGCGTACAGCAGTGCCACCGCCGCCACGCCTTCCAGCGCCTGCGGGGCGAGCACGGCCCAGCTGGAGAAGCCGAACGACTTGGCGAACAGGCCGCTCACCCAGAGGAACGCGGGCGGCTTGTCGACGGTGATCGTGTTGCCGGGGTCGAGCGAGCCGAACAGCAACGCCTTCCAGCTCTGCGAGGCCGCCTGCGTCGCCGCCGCGTAGAACTCGTTGCCGTAGCCGGTCGCGGTGAGGTTCCACAGGTACAGCACGGCTGTGCCGGCGAGCAGGCCGAGGAAGGCGATGCGGTGCAACGGTTTCCCGCTCCGGTGTGCGCGCGGTGCCGGTGCGGCGGCGGGCGCGGGGGCGAGTGTGGCGGTCATGACGCGTCCAGTTCGTAGAGGGTGGTACCGGCGACGGTGGTCGCGGTGTGGTTCGCGGCGACCCACTCGGCGATCCGGTGGGCGGCGTCGCTTCCGGTTTCCCCGCGCATCATCCGGCCGGTGGCGACGAAGTAGTGGATCTGTCCACTTCGGACCGTCTCCTGGAACTGCTCCAGGGTCGGTGCGGGATCCGTGCCGTTGAACCCGCCCAGAGCCATCACCGGCTGCCCGCTGGCGAGCTGCAGGCCTGCCGCGTTGTTGGACCCGATCGTCGCCGCGGCCCACCGGTAGCGGTCCGCGTTGTCTTGCAACAGAGCCACGACCTCGGCGTCCGGCGTCGTCGTGTCGAGCAGCCCTCCGCCGCCCATTCGCATGGTGGAAGGGCCCGCGACGGGCAGAGCGCCGGTGTGCGGGGTGGTGACGGTGGCGAAGGAGTACGTGGTGGGGCCGAGCAACGCGGCGACGAGCGCGACCGGGATGGCCCAGCGCATCGACAGCACGAGGCCGGCCGCTGCGGTCAGCCCGGCCATCAGCACCAGCACCGCGACGGGCGTGGAGAATCCGTTGATCAGCACGTAACACTGCAGCGCGCTCAACGCGACCGAGCCGGAAAGCACTGCCGCCGCAACGGGTTCGTCGCGGCGTTGCCAGAGCTCCGCGGCGGCGATGCCGATGACGGCGGCGATCGCGGGAGCCAGCGCCACGGTGTAGTAGGAGTGGATGATCCCGTTCATGAAGCTGAACACCGCGGCGGTGACGACGAGCCAGCCACCCCACAACGCGAGCGCGGTGCGGGCGCGGCCCTTCGTCAGCCACAGGCCGGCGATCAGCAGCACCAGCGCGGCGGGCAGGAACCACGCGATCTGGCTGCCCATCTCCGGGCTCAGCAGGCGGCTCCAGCCTGGCGTGCCCCAGCCGCGGCCACCGCCGACGCTGCCGACCTCGTCACCGGTGATCCGGCCGAGTCCGTTGTAGCCCAACGTCAGTTCCAGCACGCTGTTCGTCTGCGAGCCGCCGATGTACGGCCGGTCCGGCGTGAGCTCGACGGCGACGATCCACCAGCCGCCCGCGACGACCATCGCACTCGCCGCGCCGAACAGGTGCAGGACGCGTTTGCCGATGCTCGTGGGCGCGGCGATCAGGTAGACCAGCGCAAAAGCAGGCAGTACCAAGAAGGCCTGCAGCATCTTGGTGAGGAAGCCGAACCCGACAGCCACACCGGCGAGAGCGAGCCAGAACGGGCTGGCGTTCTCGACCGCGCGGGTGACGCAGTAGGCGCCCGCGATCAGCAGCAGCACCAGCAACGCGTCCGGGTTGTTGAAGCGGAACATCAGGACCGCGACCGGGGTCAGCGCGAGCACGGCTCCCGAGATCAGCGCGGCGGCGGGGGAGAACCAGCGGCGGACCGTCGCGTGC
Source organism: Lentzea indica (assembly GCF_012184385.1). Taxonomy (GTDB): domain Bacteria; phylum Actinomycetota; class Actinomycetes; order Mycobacteriales; family Pseudonocardiaceae; genus Lentzea; species Lentzea indica. The sequence goes on along the minus strand of NZ_VSRL01000027.1, from coordinate 17,416 downwards.
AGCAGCCACACGCTGCCCACGCCCATCAACGCCTGCGGCACCAGGATGCTCCACGCGTTGACGCCGAACAGCCTGGCGGACAGGCCCATCACCCACAGCGAGGCGGGCGTCTTGTCGACGGTGATCGCGTTGGAGGCGTCCGACGAGCCGAAGAACCACGCCTTCCAGCTCGTCGCGCCGGCCTGCGCGGCGGCGGAGTAGTAGGCGTTGGCCCAGCCCGAGTCACCCAGCCGCCACAGGTACAGCGCGCCGGTCGCGACCAGCAGGACCGCCAGCGCCAGGCGTTCTCGTCTCATGCGGACGAGGTTCGCGGCCTACCCTGGGCCGGTCGTGTGCTCTCGCTGTGAACGACCTGTGTGCGGTGAGGTTCTCAGGGAGACCGTGAACGTCGTGCGGCCAGGCTCGCTCGCCACCGATACTTCACCGTCGTGCGCGCCGACCACGGCGGCCACGATCGACAGTCCCAGCCCGGTGCTGCCCGCGGCACGTGACCGCGAGCTGTCCCCGCGCGCGAACCGTTCGAACACCTGGAGGCCTTGCGGGACTCCCGGCCCGTCGTCCGTGACGGTCAGGTCGACGCGTCCGTTGTGGACGGACAGCCCGGTGGTGATCGTGGTGCCCGGCGGGGTGTGGGTGCGGGCGTTGGACAGCAGGTTGCCGAGCACCTGGTGCAACCGTTGCACGTCACCGGGAACGATCACGGGGTCCTGCGGCAGCATGAGCTTCCAGCTGTGGTCCTGGCCCGCGATCCTGGCGTCGCCAACCACGTCCAGCACCAGCCGGGAGAGGTCGACGTCCTCGCTCTCCAGGGGACGGCCCGCGTCGAGCCTGGCCAGCAGCAGCAGGTCCTCGACCAGTGACGTCATCCGCAGCGCCTCGGACTCGACCCGGTTCATCGCGTGGGTGACCTCGGGCGGCAGGTCCGCGCCGGTCCGCCTGGTCAGCTCGGCGTACCCCCTGATCGCGGCGAGCGGGGTGCGCAGCTCGTGCGAGGCGTCCGCGACGAACTGCCGGACCCTGGTCTCGCTGTCGTGCCTGGCTTTCAGCGCCTCGTCGACGTGGCCGAGCATCCGGTTCAGCGCGAGGCCGACCTTGCCGACCTCCGTCGCCGGATCGGTGTCCTCCTCCGGCACGCGTTCGGCGAGCGCGACCTCGCCCTCGTGCAACGGGAGTTCGGAGACGCGGGTCGCGGTGTCCGCGACGCGGTCCAGCGGCACCAGTGCGCGCCGCACGATCACCCGGCCCGCCAGTGCCACCACCGCCGCTCCCGCGACGATGAGCCCGGCGAGGATCCAGACCATCTGCCACACCACGCCGGTGACGGGCGCCAGCGGCAGGCCCTTGATCCTCATGCGGTCGGTGACCACGCGGAACTCGCCTGTCTCACCCAGGTCGACCGTGTGCAGGCCCGAAGGTATCGACTCCAGAGCCGTGATCTCGTCGTCGGTGAGCAGCCGCGGTTGCTGCCAGTCCGGCAGTTCGATCGTGCCGCGGATGGTGCCGTCGGGCTGGATGATCGCGTTGAGGCCGGGGGCGGGGTAGGGCGAACCGGGCGGCGGTGGCTTGAGGTTCGTGACCTCGCGGTCGAGGTTGCCCATCAGGAACGCGTGCAGCGCGAGCACCGAGATCCCGCCGATCACCAGGCACAGCGCGGTGAGCAGGACGATCTGGCCCGAGACGAGCTTCGCCCGCAGGGTTCTAGGTCGCAGGCTTGAGGACATATCCGGCGCCTCGCATCGTGTGGATCATCGGAGCACGCCCGGCGTCGATCTTCTTGCGCAGGTAGGAGATGTAGAGCTCGACGATGTTCGCCTGGCCGCCGAAGTCGTAGCTCCAGACGCGGTCGAGGATCTGCGCCTTGCTCAGCACCCGGCGCGGGTTGCTCATCAGATAGCGCAGCAGCTCGAACTCCGTTGCCGTCAGGTCGATCGAGTCGCCGGCGCGTTCGACCTCGCGCGTCTCCTCGTTCAGCGACAGGTCGCCGACGATCAGGCGGGCGCCCGCGTCCGCGTCGGTCACGCCGGTGCGGCGCAACAAAGCGCGCAGCCGCAGCACGACCTCCTCCAAGGAGAAGGGCTTGGTGACGTAGTCGTCGCCGCCGGCGGTCAGCCCGGCGATGCGGTCCTCCACCGCGTCCTTCGCCGTCAGGAACAGCACGGGCAACGTGGGGAGGTCCGCGCGCATCCTGCGCAGGACCTCGAAACCGTTGAAGTCAGGCAACATCACGTCGAGCACCACCACGTCCGGCCGGAACTCGCGCGCGGTCCGCACCGCCGTCTGGCCGTCGAGCGCCGTGCGGACGTCCCACTTCTCCATCCGCAGCGCCATCGACATCAGCTCGGCCAGAGTGGACTCGTCGTCCACCACGAGCACCCGCACGGGCTGCCCGTCCGGCCTGCGGAGTTCGGTCTTCATCGCGCGCATGGCTCCCATCGTGAACGCCGACCCTGTGTACCAGCTGTGAGCGCGGCGCACAGCTCGTGCCTACGCCAGGCACAGGTCCGGCACAGGCAGCGTCGCCACGGTGGCTGACATGACCGAAGAACAGCCCCCGGAGTGGGGCGCACCCCAGCCGGCACCTCAGCGCCCGGCGTGGACCGCGAAGAAGACGGTCGCAGCCGTGGCCATCGCCGTGGGCATCGCCGCGGCCGGAGGCGTCGCGATCTACGCGGCCAGTGGCACGAGCCAGCAGACCGGAGCGATGGGCCCAGGTGGAGGACCGCCGGACGGTGGCAACGGCATGCGGCAGGGCGGGCCCGGTTTCGGGCTCGGCTCCGGCTCCGCGACGCACGGCGAGTTCCAGACCGGTGAGGTCACGGCGATCAGCGACACGTCGGTGGAGGTGAAGTCGACGGACGGCTACACCAAGACCTACGTGATCGACGCCGACACCGTGGCCGAAGGTGTCGAGAAGGGCGACACGGTGACCGTGATCGCTGCCACAGAGGACGGCAAGATCGTCGCGTCGAGCGTCGTCGAGCCTGGTCAGCGTGGTCAGCAGGGCCAGCAGGCGCCTCCGGCGAGGTAGTAGGTGGGTCAAGTGTGAGTGGTTATGGTCGGGTGCATGCCCGACCACAACCGGAGGTGAGCGGTCTGCGCACGTTCACACTGACTGTGTTGGGCACGACCGACCTGCACGGCAACCTCTTCAACTGGGACTACTACCTGGACCGCGAGTTCGACGACTTCGCGCACAACGACGTCGGGCTCGCGAAGATCTCCACCCTCGTGAACGCGGTGCGCTCCGACGTCGGGCGGCACCGGACGTTGCTGCTCGACGCAGGAGACACGATCCAGGGCACGCCGCTCGCGTACTACTACGCGAAGGTCGAGCCGATCACGACGCGCATGCACGTGCACCCGATGGCCGCCGCGATGAACGCCATCGGCTACACGGCCGCCGTTCTGGGCAACCACGAGTTCAACTACGGGCTCGACGTGCTGCGGACGTTCGAGCGGCAGCTGGACTTCCCGCTGCTCGGAGCCAACGCGGTGGACGTGGCGACGGGACAGCCCGCCTTCCAGCCGTACGTGATCAAGACCGTGTGGCGGACCGGCGGACCGCCGTTGCGGGTGGGGATCCTCGGGCTCACCAACCCCGGCATCGCCGTGTGGGACCGCGCTCACGTCGAAGGTGTGCTGACCTTTCCCGGGCTGGTGGAGCAGGCGCTGCACTGGGTGCCCGAGGTGCGGTCGAAGTCCGATCTCGTGGTGGTGGCGGCGCATTCCGGGGCCGATCTCTCGTCGTCGCTGGGTGATCAGGTGCCGTTCCCGGAGAACTGCGCCGCGCTGCTGGCCGAGACGGTGCCCGGCATCGACGCCGTGCTGGTCGGGCATGCGCACGTGGAGATTCCGCAACGGTTCGTGACGAACAAGGTCACCGGACGGCCGGTGCTGCTGACCGAGCCTTTGTTCTCGGGCAAGCGTTTGTCGCTGATGGAGTTCGACCTGCAGCACGACCACCGCTGGGAACTGGTCGCGTCGCGGTCTTCCGTGCTGTCGTCGGCTTCGGTCGACGAGGACCCGCGGATCGTGCGGCTGCTGCGGCACGACCACTCGAAGGTCGTCGACTACGTCAACGCCCGGATCGGCACGTGCGCCGCGGCGATGTCGGCCGCGCGGTCGCGGTTCGAGGACACGCCCGCGTTGCGGTTCATCAACCACCTGCAGGCGGTGGAGGTCGCCAAGTCCACGTCGTTACCGGTGCTGTCGTTGTGCGCGCCTTTCAACCGTGCGGCGGCGATTCCGGCAGGGGAAGTGTCCATTCGGGACGTTGCCGGGCTCTACATCTTCGACAACACCCTGGTGGGCGTGCGGCTGACCGGCGCGCAGCTGCGTGACTTCCTGGAGGAGTCCGCGCGGTACTTCTTGCAGGTCTCCGGTCCGGGGCCGTTCTCGGCGGACGAGGTTTCCGCCGATGTGCCGGACTACAACTTCGACATCGCTTACGGGTTGTCCGCGCCGTTGACCTACGACATCGACATCTCCCAGCCCGTGGGCTCGCGGATCGTGGGGCTGGCGTACGACGGTGTGCCCGTTGCGGACACCTTCGAGTTCGCGGTGGCCGTGAACAACTACCGGCAGGCCGGCGGCGGCGACTTCCCGCACATCGCTTCCGCACCCGTGCTGCACAACCAGCACCAGGAGATCCGCCAGCTCGTGATCGACTGGGTCAAGGCCGCGGGCGTGCTGAATCCCGCTGATTTCGCCGGTTCGGACTGGCGCCTGGTGGCCGGCGGTTCGCCCGTGGTGGTCTCCACGAACGGGTGAATTCGGGCGTGTTGTCCTGGGCGTTCTGCTCCAGGTGGTGGCATGGGGTCGTCCGAATGAGATAGGTCAGGCGCGTGCAGTTACCGCAGCGCGTCTTCGTCGGCGCTCTCGTCGTGCCTGCGTTGCTCGCCACGGTGGGTCTCGCGGCCCATCCCGCTCCCGATGTGGTGCCCGGCCACCTGGTGTTCGCCGTGCGGTCGTCGGAGATCGTGCTGGCCGGCACCGCGGGGTCTTCTGGTGAGCGCCAGGAGCTCGTGGACGCCGTGCGTTCGCTGGCCGCTGCCCACCGGATCACCGACATGATCACCCCTGACGCGGGCGAGCGCATGCCGGTCACCGCCGACATGGCCGCGTCGCTGCTGGGGGTGGTGCTGGACCAAGGCGTCACCGACTTCACCGGCGTCGTCCACAAAGGACACCTGACCGCGTCGGCACGCGTGGCGGACCCGGAGCGCGCGGGCGCGTTGAGCGACGCCCTGCGCGCCGCTGCTCCCGGCCTGCGCGTCGACGAGGACTTCACGACTACGGGTTAGGAGTTGTTCGTTGTTCGGGTTCTTCTTCCAGATGTTCCTGCTGTGCGCGGGCGCTTTCCTCGCGGGCGTGCTGCTGACCTGGCTGAGCATGCGCACGCGGTCAGCTTCGGAGGACGTCGCCGAGGCGCGTTTGTCGATCATGGAGGAGCCGGTCGCGGCGGCGTCCGCGATCAAGGCGAACTCGCGGACGATGATGTTCCACACGCCCGAGTCGCCCTACTACAAGCGGATGAAGGGTGACGCGTTCTTCCACTCGCCGGAGGACGCGCGCCGTGCCGGCTACACGATGTGGACGCCTCGGCCGCGGGTGCCCGCAAGCGCCTAGCAATTCGGGGCGCGGAGCCAGGTGTCCAGTTCGAGGTAGTCGGCGTCTGTCAGGCCGTGGCGTGGGTTCACCTTGTGCAGCAGGGCTTTGCCGTGGTGCTCGGCCACCCATGCGCGGTCTTTGTGGGTGATCTCGTCGTCCACCCAGGCGAACGGTCTGGTTCCTGCGTGCGCGACCAGGCCTCGGGTCTTCCAGTGCAGCCCTCGGTGGGCGTCCTGCTCCTCGGTTTCCGGGTCGTCCGGCCAGGTCGCCACCGGCAGCTTCGGGAGGCCGAGCAGCGGGGCCAGGAGGTCGTTCGCGTCCTCCATCCACGTTGTGGCCCAGACGAGCTCACAGGGCAGGGCCGCGAGCCAGGGGCCGTGCATCGGGTCGAGGCGGGCGAGCAACGGGTTGTCGTGCTGAGGGCCGCGGTGGGCGATGCCCTCGCCGAACGGGAGCAGCGGGCCGTCGACGTCGAGGAAGAGGATCGGGAGTGCGGCCACCGGGTCACGGTACGCGCGGGCACCTCGTAAGCTCGGCCGCGTGATTCCCGACGTGATCAAGCCAGGGCTGGACGTGCTCTTCTGCGGCATCAACCCCGGCCTCGTGTCGGAGGCGACCGGGCACCACTTCGCGCGGCCGGGAAACCGGTTCTGGCCCGCACTGCATTTGTCCGGTTTCACGCCGCGGCTGTTCGCGCCCGCCGAGCAGCGGGAGCTCCTGGAACTGGGTCTCGGCATCACGAACGTCGTCGCGCGGCCGAGCGCCAAAGCCGATGAATTAACAATTGACGAATTGCGGGCCGGTGGGGCGGCCTTGGCCGAAAAGGTCGAGCGGTATTCACCGAAGGTTCTCGCGGTGCTGGGTGTGACGGTGTACCGTGCGGCGTTCGGTCGCAAGAAAGCGCAGGTAGGGCCGCAGCAGGACACGGTGGGCGGGGCGCGGGTGTGGTTGCTGCCCAATCCGAGCGGGTTGAACGCGCACTGGCAGTTGCCGGCTTTGGCTGAGGAGTTCGGCAGGCTCAAAGCGAGTCTGTGAAAACAGGACGAAAGTTCACATTCATGCCCACTGAAAGTGGGCTGGACGGAGTGAACTGTGGTCTGGTTGCATCCGGATCTGCGTCCATTCGAGTGGCCTTCACCCAGAAGTGGAACCGGGTAAGCCGGGCTGCGTCAGAATTTTGCAATGCCACGCAGAACTCGGTGAATCTTCAACACTGGTGGGGGCGCAGTGGAGATCAGGATTCTCGGGCCGGTCGAGCCGTCGGTGCCGCCGAAGCCCGCGCAGATCCTAGCTGTCTTGGCGGTCGAGTGCGGGAAGATCGTTCCCGTCGAGCGGCTCATCGATCTCATCTGGGGTGAGGAGCCGCCGCCGCAGGCGCGCAAGTCGCTGCAGGTGCACATCTCCAGCCTGCGCCGGGCGGGGTTGCCGGTCGAGCACCGGGCCGCGGGGTACGTGCTCAACGCCGAACCGGACGAAGTCGACCTGCACCTGTTCCGCAAGCTCGTCGCGCAGGCGGGCGACGAGGCCGATCTCAAGGCCAAGGCCGAGGCGCTCAACGAGGCACTGCGGCTCTGGCGGGGCACGCCGGTGGTGTTCGCGCAGACGCTCGACGTCCAACGGCTCGCCGCCGCCGAAGCGCTGGTCGACGTCGAGCTCGCGCTGGGGCGTCACGCCGAGCTCATCGAGAAGCTCGGCACGCTCGTCGCCGAGTATCCGCTGGTGGAGCGGCTCCGTGGTCAGCTCATGACGGCGCTCGCCAGGGCGGGACGCAGGGCGGACGCCATGCGCGTGTTCCGGGAGACGCGCAAGGTTCTCGTCGACGAGCTGGGTGTCGAGCCCGGTGAGCAGCTCCAGCAGCTCTACCGCGACGTGCTGGAGGGTTCGCGGGACAGTCGTCGCAACTACCTGCCGCGCGACGCGGGTGACTTCACCGGGCGCGACCGGGAGCTCGGCAGGCTGCTCGACGGCGACGGCGGTGTCTGGTGGATCGAGGGGCCGGCGGGTGTCGGCAAGTCGGCGCTGGCCGTGCACGCGGCGCATCGGCTGGCTGACCGGTATCCGGACGGGCAGCTGTTCGTGGACCTGCACTCGCCGTCGGGGGCGCTGGACGCGTTGCTGCGCGCGATGGACGTGCCGAGCGAGCGGATCCCGGAGTCGGCGGAGGAACGCGCGGCGCTGTGGCGGGCGACGGTCAGTGGGCGGCGCGTGGTGATCGTGCTGGACGGCGTCACGAGCGTGTCGCAGGTCAGGCCGCTCCTGCCCGGCAGTCCCGGCTGCCTGACGCTGATCACGAGCCGCAGCCGGCTGTGCGGGCTGGAAGGCGTGCGCCGCATCCCCCTCGACGTGCTGAGCGGCGACGAGGCCGTCACCCTCCTCAAGAAGATCCTCGGCGACGACCGGGTGTCGAACGAACCCGATCAGGCCAAGGAGGTCGCGCGGCTGTGCGGGTACCTGCCGCTCGCGGTCAGGATCACCGGCGCGCGGCTCGCCGGACGGGCGCACTGGCCGGTGTCGAAGCTGGTCAGAAGGCTCTCGGACGAACGCAGCAGGCTGGACGAGCTGGTCGCGGACGACCTCGCGGTGCGGTCGAGCCTGGAGCTGACCTACCGCGCGCTCGACGAGAACGTCCGGAGCGCCTACCGGATCTTCGGGTTCCTCGGGCTGCCCGAGGTGCCGAGCTTCCTGTGGGTGCACCTGCTCGACGAGGACGTGCTCGACCAGCTCGTCGACGCGCGGCTGCTCGACGTCATCGGCAGCGCGCGGTACCGGATGCACGAGCTGGTGCGGCTGCACGCCCGCGAGCTCGCCGAAGCAGAAGACCCGCAGGAGCAACGCGAAGACATCGTCAGAAGGGCCGTGGTCGCAGCCCTGTCCACTGTGGACGGTCTGACCGAACAGCTCTTCCTCGCTGTGCCGCGCATGCAGGACTCGTTGGGAATAGTCACCACGGCGGTGCGTCCCGCGGACAAGGACACGTGGTTCGCGCGCGAGGAATCGCTCTTGACCAAACTCGTGGAACGCGCGGCGGAGCTCGGGCTCGCGGAGATCGCGTCACAGCTGGCAGAAGTGCTGGTGTTCGCCTGGTTCGGGCTCAGGAACCGTTACGAGGCTTGGGAACGAACACACACAGCGGCGCTGGAAGCCGTGTGGAAGACCGGAAACCTGCGGCTGGAGGCGGTTCTGCGGTGCAGCCTCGGCCAGATGCACTACAAGCGCGACAACCTGAGAGAAGCGCGGTCGTGGTTCGACACCGCGCAGACGCTGTTCGTGAACCTGGGCGACAAGCACGGCGAGGCCGTCGCGATGAACGGCATCGGCATGGTGTGCCGCGATCTCGGCGAGTACCCGTGCGCGCTGGAGGCGCTCGGCCGGGCCCGTGAGCTGCTGGAGTCGCACGATCCGGAGGGTCTCGGGCACGCGCTCTACGGAATCGGCTCCATCAAACGAGAACTCGGCGACGACGAGGGAGCGTTCGACACTCTCGCGCACGCTGAGTCCGTCTACCGCGAGGCGCGGAGCAGGAGGGGTGAAGCGCTGGCGGCCCGCGGGATCGGGCTCGTGCACCGCGCTCGCGGCGAGCTGGACCTCGCGGAGGAGCACATCGTGCGCGCCCACGAGATGGTCGCGGGCACCGGTGACGAGCTGCTCGGCTGCTACACCGCCCAGGCGTGGGCGAAGGTGTTGCTGCGCAAGGGTTCTTTCGAACCGGCGGAGAAACTGCTGCGGCAGGCGCTGGCCGGCTGCGCGACGTCGGCGACCGGTTCGGCGAGGCGCTCGTCCGCCGCACCCTGGGGGAGTGGCGGCTCGCGGCCGGCGACCACGCCGGTGCGCGGGTCGTACTGACCGCGACGCTCACGTCGTGGAACGACCTCGGCCTGCCGCTGTGGCGGGCACGCACCCTCAGAGACCTCGGAGCGGTCCACGCCTGCCTGGGGGACGTGGCAGGCGCGGACCGCTGCTGGGACGAAGCTGCCGAGCTGTTCACGCGACTGGGCACACGAGAAGTGGGGGAAGTGCGCCAGTGGCCTGCTCGGTGGGGCTTCGCGATCAGCTAGCTCAGCCGCTGATCTTCTTGTACTTCCACGGCTTGTAGCCGCCGCTCTTGAGCGACGAGATCGACACGGTCTCGTGGTCCATGTCCGTGGCGGTGCTGCCCTCTTCGTAGATCCACGCGGAGGTGTGCGCGGAGTTGGCCCACTTCTCGAACAGCTTCACGTGGCCGTTGCGCAGGATCATGTCGCCCGGCTTCAGGTTCGCCCACGAGATCTGCGTGGCGACCTCGTCCAAAGTGGACGTGTTGCGGCTGCTGGTCAGCTTCCACGCCATGGAGACGAAGCCGGAGCAGTCCGTGCGGTACTTCTTGCCGTGGTTGATGTCCCACGCGTAGGCGGACTGGCTGTACGGGATCTTGCGGTCCCACCAGTCCTTGGCCCGCTTGATGACCTCGGTGCGGCTGATCGTGCCGCCGTACCCGGCCGCCGCCTCGACCTGCGAGATGGCGGTCTCCTGCTCGGCAGGACCCTCCGGTGCGGCGTGGGCGATGCCCGTGATGCCGGACAGCAGCCCCAGCGAGAGTGCGGTCGCCGCGACGGCGTGGCGAATGCGCATGGTTGTTGCTCCGATCGACTTGCTGTTGGTGACGACCGGAACTGTTCACGACAGCGCCAAAGATCGGCCAAAGGTCGATTTAGGCGTCTCTTTACCGCTCGTTCCTAGCTTCTGCCCACCTTGCTTTGGGCATAAGGAGAGAGAGCATGTTCGTTCGCACGATCGCAGCTGTGATCGCGATGTTCGCGGCTCTGCTGATGGGCGCGTCCGTCGCGTCGGCGGCCCCGGCCAAGTACACCCACTCGCAGGCGACCGCGCAGCTGCGCGCGGCCGGCATCACCTGGTCGTCCAGCGGTGGCTGCAGCGACCGCAACCGTCCGAACTGCACCTCGTTCGAGCAGGTCAACCAGACGAGCATCGCGGGAGCCAAGACGTTCAAGCGGGCGTCGGGCTGTGCGCTGAACATCACGGGCGGCACCGAGACCGGCCACGCGTCGGGCACCTACTCGCACTGGAACGGCTACAAGCTGGACTACTCGCTGTCCAGCTGCGTCACCAACTACATCAAGCGGAACTTCAGTTCCATCGGTGGCAACAAGTGGAAGTCGGGCTCGGGCAACATCTACTTCCTCGAGTCGAACCACTGGGACGTGACGTACTACAACTGCGGCGGCTGCTGACCGAACGCTGTTGCTGAACCACCGCCGGGGCCGGTAGTAGTTGTCGGGTGACCACACTCGGCGCTGTCTACCGGCCCCAGCTTCCGCCAGAGAACCTGCGTTCCGTCGTCCTCGCCGCAGAGGAGTCCGGTGTGGACTCGTTGTGGCTGTGGGAGGACTGCTTCCTGGAGAGCGGCATCGCCTGCGCCTCCGCCGCTCTCGCCTGGACGTCCCGGTTGAAGGTCGGCGTCGGGCTGCTGCCGGTGCCGTTGCGCAACGTCGCCCTGACCGCGATGGAGGCCGCGACGCTGGACAGGTTGTTCCCGGGACGCGCGATGATCGGCATCGGGCACGGCGTGCAGGACTGGATGGGGCAGGTCGGCGTGCGGGTGTCGTCGCCGCTGACCCTGCTGCGCGAGTACACGGGGGCGTTGCGTGCTTTGCTCGCGGGCGAGCGGGTCACGACGTCCGGCCGATACGTGTCGCTGACCGGCGTGGCGCTCGACTGGCCGCCCGCCGCACCGATGCCGATCTACGTGGGCGGGCTGGGTGCCAAGACCCTGGACCTCGCCGGTGAGGTCGGTGACGGCACGATCCTGGACGCGTCGGCTGATCTCGACCGGGTCAGGGCGATCAGGGCGACCCGCGAGCACCCGCTCATCGTCTACGTCGAGACGGACTCGCGTGACCGGGCGTTCGTCACGGATCTCGTCGCGTCGGTGGCCGGCGCCGGGGCGGACAGCGTGATCTTGCAGCAGTCGGAGTCGTGCGAAGACCCCGAAGGCTTCGTCCACTTTGTGGGTTCACTCGATGGAGTGAGTGCCTAGCGGGGTGGATAACGGTGGATACCTCCTTGCGATGGAACGGTCGTAGGCCTTTCGTCCTGGTCGGGGAGGTAAGCATGCTCGGGCGCAAGAACCGCCGGATCGCTGAGCTGGAGCAGGCCGTCGAAAGCCTTCAGGAGCTGCTCGCCCGAATCGGTGACGCCCGAACAGCGCAAGATCAGGCGCTGGAGGAGGCCGACCGCGCCGGTGCCGAGCTGATCGCGCTGCGGCACCGGATCAAGAAAGTGCGCGCCGAGCTGCAACCGCTGTCCGAAGAGCTGACCTTCCAGCGCGCGGGCGTCTTCCGCACCGACGCGGCCGTGGATCACCAGGCCCAGGTCGACCTGATCCACACCGAGATGAAGACGCTGATCAAGACCGGTGCCGCGATCGAGGGCGGCGCGCAGGTCACCTACAACGGGTCGGACGCCACCGGGCGCAGGCTCGTCGAGGACTGGTCGGCGCTGATGCTCCGCTCGTACAACTGCGAGGCCGAGAACTGCCTGCGCATGTTGCGAGCCGGTGGCCTGGACGCCGCCCGCAGGCGGCTCGATCGCGCGGCGTCGGCGATCGAGCGGCTCAGCGGCACGTTCGCCCTCCGGATCTCGCCGCGCTACCAGGCGTTGCGGTCCTACGAGCTGGAGCTCACCGCCGACCACCTGCAGCGCAAGGCCGAGAGTCGCCGCACGCGCCGGATTGCCTCCTGATGCGCCGTTCGGGTGGGTTTGCCCGGTTGGTCTAACGGTCGCCGCGTGCCTCGCGATGACGCCGGTACATGTCGTCACCACAAGGGGGCCATCCGATGTTCGGCAGCAAGCAGAAGAAGATCGTTTCGCTTGAACAGGCTGCCGGTGGGCTCCAGGCGCAGGTCAACCAGCTGAACGCGTACCTGCAGCAGATCGGCGGCCTCGACTACGTGCAAGTGCGTCAGGAGATCGACCGCATGCGTGCCGAACTCGCCGGTTTGCACCAAGCACAAGCCTCGGAGAGACAGGCGCACCAGAACGTGCTGGCTGCTGAGCGCCAGGCGCAGGAGCAGTCCTTGGCCCTGCAGAAGAAGGGTTTCGAGCAGGGGCTGGCCCAGCTGCGGGCTGAGCTCGCGGCCACTCAGGCGACGTTGGTGCCGTTCAACGACGAGCTGCTGTTCCAGGAAGCGGGAGTGTTCCGGTACCACCACCCGCTGGAGAACTCCGAGGCTTACAAGCGTGAGCTCGACCGGGTGCAGGACGCCATGAAGCAGATGATCAAGGACAAGACCGCGGTCATCGGCAGCAGCAACTTCACCTTCAACGGGTCGAGCCGGGAAGGCGCCAAGATGGTCGCTGACTGGTGCAAGCTGATGCTGCGCTCGTACAACGCCGAGGCGGAGAACAGCCTGCGGGTGATGAAAGCGGGTTCTGTCGACGCGGCCAAAAAGCGGTTGGTCCGCGCAGCCGAGGCGATTGAGAAGCTTGGCAAGATGCTCAGCATCGAGATCGACGACCGTTACGAAGCTCTCCGCATGCGCGAGCTCGAACTGATGGCGGACTACCTGCAAAAGAAGCAGGAAGAGAAGGAGAACGAGCGCGCCGAGCGCGAGCGGTTGCGCGAGGAGGCCAAGGCGCAGGCCGAGTTCCGCCGCGAGCTGGAGAAGCTGGAGAAGGAGCGCAAGCACCTCGAGAACGTCCGGCAGGCGCTCCTCGCCAAGGGAGATCTGGCCGCCGCGGAAGAGCTCCAGTCCGAATTGGACAAGGTCGTCTCCGGTATCGAGGGCGTGCACCAGCGCGAGGCGAACATCCGCGCCGGGTACGTGTACGTGATCAGCAACCTGGGTGCGTTCGGGCCGAAGATGGTCAAGATCGGGATGACTCGGCGGTTGCATCCAGAGGAGCGCGTGCTGGAGCTTGGTGACGCCTCGGTGCCGTTCCGCTACGACACCCACATCCTCCACTACTCGGCGGACGCGGTTTCCCTGGAGACCAAGCTCCATCAGGAGCTGTCCGGTCGCAGGGTCAATCGAGTGAACATGCGCCGGGAGTTCTTCTACGCCACGCCGGAGGAAGTGCGCGAGCTGCTGAAGATGCACTCCGGTCAGATGCTCGAGTACGTCCTCGAACCCGAGGCGGCCGAGTACCGGCAAAGCGTGGCGTCTTAGCCGTCCAGTCCGGCGGATTGCCTCCTGACGCAGCGGGTACCTCCCGTGCGTGGCTGAGGTTTCTCTGAACGTCGAAGCGCCCATCGACGCCGTCTGGACGGTGCTCGCCGACGGCTGGTCGTACGCGGGGTGGGTGGTGGGCGCGTCGCACATCCGCGACGTGGACACCGGCTGGCCCAAGGCCGGCACGCACATCCACCACAGCGTGGGGCCGTGGCCGCTGGTCATCCAGGACTCCACCGAGGTGGTGCGCTGTGAGCCTGGCCGGCTGCTGGAGCTGGACGCCCGGCTGTGGCCGGCGGGAGCGGCGCGGATCACGTTCACCCTGCAGGCGCGGTCGGATTCGCTCACGCAGGTGCGGATGACCGAGACCGTGGTGCGCGGCCCCTCGGCGTTCCTGCCGGCGTTCGTGCAGGACCTGATGCTGGTTCCACGCAACAAGGAAACGTTGCGGCGCCTCGACGCGCTGGCCAGAGGACGTACAGCACCCTTTCACTAGGGAACTAGTGAAAGGGTGATACGGTCGCTCCCATGGGACTGAGGGAGCATCCGCCCGTCGTAGCGGAGAACCTGGGGAAGAAGTACTCGCGGGGCTGGGCGTTGCGGGACTGCACGCTGCAGATCCCGGCCGGCCGGATCGTGGCGCTCGTCGGGCCGAACGGGGCGGGCAAGAGCACGCTGATGGGCATGATCACCGGTCTGCTCCGCCCGACCTCCGGCCGGATCACGGTGTTCGGCGACGTGCCGAACGGGCGCGGGATGCACGCCGCGGTGGCGTTCCTGACGCAGGCGAAGCCGCTGTACCCGCAGTTCACGGTGGCCGAGACGTTGCGGTACGGCGAGAGCTCCAATCCGGGGTGGGACCAGGCGTACGCCGAGGAGCTTGTGCGAAAAGCGCAGGTGCCGTTCGCGGCGAAGGTGGGGACGCTGTCGGGCGGTCAGCGCACGCGGGTCGCGCTCGCGCTGGCGCTGGGGAAGCGGCCGCGGCTGCTGATGCTCGACGAGCCGCTCGCCGACCTCGACCCGCTGGCACGCGAGACCGTGTTGCGGACGCTCGTGGAGGAGTGCCGGACGCAGGGCATCACCGTGCTGCTGTCCTCGCACGTGCTGGCCGAGCTGGAGGGCGTGTGCGACCACCTGGTGCTGCTGACCGACGGCCGCGTGCGGCTGGTGGGTGACGTCGACGAGCTGTTGCGCGCGCACGCCGGGCAACCGGGTCTGGAGCGGCTAAGCCAGCTCGCTCTCTCCTATCTGCGGCAGGCCGAGGAAGGCAGGGCGGCATGATCTGGACCGTGTGGCGTCAGCAGCGGCCGGTGTTCATCACCCTCGCTACCGGGCTGGTCGTGGCGGCGGCGGCCATCCTGTTGCTGCGAGCGGGAATGGTCGCCGATCTCCATGCCGGCAACATCGTGGACTGCGTGCGGCGGAGCATGGAGTCCTGTCGTGGCGAGGCCGCCCGCGACTTTCAGAAGACCTGGTACGACCTGATCCACATCGCGCAGGTCGTGGTGATCGTGGTGCCCGCGCTGATCGGTGTCTTCATCGGCGCGCCGCTGTTCGCGCGCGAGTTCGAACAGGGCACGCACGTGCTGGCGTTCACCCAGTCCGTCAGCCGGACGCGCTGGATGGCGACCAAGTTCCTCGTCGCCGCTTTCCCCGCCCTGCTGTTCGTGGCGGTCCTTCAGCTTCTCGTGCGCAGCTGGGTGAACGCGGCGGGCGAGCTCGGGCCGTTGGCGGGAGGGCCGTACTACTTCACCACCTTCGAGGCTCAGGGTGTGTCGCCGATCGCGTACACGCTCTTCGCGTACACGCTGGGCGTGTTCGTGGGTGCGTTGTTCAAGCGGACGCTCGTGGCGATCACGTTGACGCTCGGCGTCTTCGTCGCGGTCCGTGGCGCTCTCGCCCTGCGGCGGGAGGACGTGGTCGAGCCGATCCGCGTGCTGTCGAACGATCTGACGGATCCCTATGCCGCCGTCGAACGTGGTCAGGTGGTGGTGGGCACGGGCTTCCTGGACGCCAAGGGGGCCGTGGTGGCGGACCCGTCGGCGGCGAAGACGAAGTGCGTCCCCAACGCGCCGATCGAGGTCTCGGTCGAGGACCGGACCGCCTGCTGGCAGCAGAACGGCCTCGCGCGGTCGTTCCGGGACGTCCTCCCGATCGACCAGGCGACCACGGTGCACCTGCTCGAGGCGTCGATCTTCGCCGGACTGGCGGTGTTGTTCGTGCTGGGCTCGGTGTGGGCAGTGCGCAGGCAGGTGTGACCGGGGGTGGGCACCTATGCTGAGCGGCGTGATCGAGTTTCGCATCGATCGGCACTCCGGGGTGTCCACCTATCTCCAGATCGCCGCACAGGTCAAGCAGGCCATGCGGATGGGGCTGCTGGGACCCGGCGACAAGCTGCCGACCGCACGGGAGGTGGTGGAGGCCACCAGGGTCAACCCCAACACCGTGCTGAAGGCGTATCGCGAGCTCGAACACGAAGGTCTCGTCGAAGGCCGCCGGGGCATGGGCACGTTCGTCACGGCCTCCCTCGCCACCGACGCGGCGCGCGCGGACGCGCCGTTGCGGCAGGACCTGGAGCAGTGGATGGACCGGGCGGTGGACGAAGGTCTGTCGGCCGACGAGGTCGACGCGATCTACACCGACGTGCGGAGCACGCACTACTGATGTCCACTGTGGACTTTGGAGCACGATGAACGCGAGTCCGGTGCACGCGGAGAGCGTGGCGAAGCACTTCGGACGCACCCGAGCGCTCGACGACTGCACGTTCACGTTGCCGGAGGGCAGCGTGACCGGGCTGGTGGGCCCGAACGGCGCGGGCAAGACCACGCTGCTGTCGCTGATCGCCGGACTCGCGAAGCCCACGAGCGGCTCGATCAGCGTGCACGGCACGGCGGTGCGCGGCCGGATGCATCCCGACGTCTCGCTGCTGACTCAGCGGCGTCCGCTCTACGAGCAGTTCACCGTGCGCGAGATGATGCGGGCGGGCGCGGCGATGAACGACCGTTGGTCGGCTTCGCGCGCGGACGAAATGCTCGACCTGTTGGCGGGCGTGGACAAAGACGCGCAGGTGCGTACGTTGTCCGCCGGCGCGCGCACGCAGGTCGCGATCGCGTTGGCCCTCGGCAGGTTGCCGAAGGTGTTGCTGCTCGACGAGCCGTTGTCCGATCTCGACCCATTGGCACGCGACGAGACGTTGCGTCTCGTCATGGCCGAGGTCGCGGAACGGGGCACCACGGTGCTGCTGTCGTCGCATCTGCTCACCGATCTCGGCGACGTCTGCGACCACCTGCTGCTGCTCGACGAGGGACGGGTGCAGGTGTCGGGCGACATCGACGAGATCCTGGGCGACCACCAGATCGTGGTCGGAGCGGCCGGGGTCGACTTGGAGACAGACGGCGTTGTCGTCGACTCCTCGCACACGGCGCGGCAGACGACCGCGTTGGTGCGGGGCGGGTCCGTGCCTTCTGGTTGGCAGACCACGCATCCCGATCTGGAAGCGTTGGTGATGGGATACCTGCGGGCGTCGCGTAGCCGCAGATTCGCTCGCCAGTAGAAACGCTTCAGTAGATGGCTTTGTGCGCGCCCTGGATCAGCGTCTTGTACAGGCCGCCCGCCGCGCCCCAGCGGGTGAGAGCGGC
>NZ_VSRL01000279.1 GCF_012184385.1 Lentzea indica | reverse complement strand
CCCGCCGAGCAGGCGCTCAGCACCATGATCGCCACGAGTGTCAGTCGCCTCACCGGTACTCCTTGAGCCGCTGCCACAACCCCATCGTCGACCCGACGGCGCTGATCACCGCCAGCACCAGCACCCCGACCATCGTGCCCGCCAGCGACGCCCGCGCCACCGCGACCTCGTCGCTGAAGTCCTGCCGCGCCTCACCGATCGCCCGCACCAGGTCCTGGTCCAGCGAGTCGAAGTACGGGTTGTCGATCAGCGCCACCGCGTCGTTGTACTGACCGGCGTCGTCGGCCTCGCGGATGCGCTGGTGGACCTGCTGCCACTGCCGGAAGTGCCGCATGGCCTGGTCGACGGCCTCGGTGTCCTCCAGCCGCTTCGCGTGGTCCAGCTGCCCCTCCAGCCGTTCGGAGACCTCGACGAAGTTCTTCTCGTACGTCTGGCCCGCGCCGCGCGCGACCAGCGTCAGCGTCTCCTCGCCCCGCGCCGTCAGCGTCGCGATCCGCGCCTGCGCCAGCACGTCGACCTTCGTCGACGCCGTGCGCGAGTCCGAGACGTCACGCATCACCAGCACCGACACCGTCGTCACCCACAGCAGCGACACCACCGCGGCCCCGGTCGCCACCAGCAGGCCCACGTTGAGCAGCCGGTTCGTCCTGCGCGTCAGATACCGCTGCGTCAGCACCAGCGCGATCACGAACGCCAGCGCCACCAGGATCGGCGCCACCGGGAAGTCCGCCTCGTCCTGGGCGCGCGCCACCCGGTCCGTCTCCGCCCGGTACAGCTCCTGCGCCGCCGGGAGCAGCTGCGTGCGCATCAACCCCGACGCCTCACGCAGATACGCCGCACCCACCGGAAAACCCTGCCGGTTGTTCGTCCGCGCCGTCTCGATCAGTCCCGTGTAAACCGGCAGCTGCGCGGCCAGCGTGGCGGTCAGGTCGGGGGAGGAGGCCGTCGCCACCGACAACGCCGCCTGCGCCTGCGCGATGTCCGCCTCGTAACGTTCCCGCAGCCGGATGGGCTCCAGCCCACCGGACAGGAACGCGCTGGCCGCCGTCGCGTCGGCGTCCTGCAACGCCCGGTAGACCTCCTGCGCCGCGTGCGCGAGAGGCTCTGACCGCGTCGCCAGCTCCTCCAGCGAGCGTTCCTGCCGGTTCACGCTCCACGTCGTCAGCCACCCGCTGGCCAGACTCGCCACGACCAGCACCACGATGATCAGGCTCAACCGGCCCGGTGTCGACCGCGCGAGACCGGTGACCCGGCGCACCAGCGCCTGTCGCGGCTGCGAGTCGATCACCACGAGCGGGCCTCCCTCCGCGGCGCGGTGATCGTCACCACTCCCGCGTGGCGTAACTGTAGGCACCTCAGGACACCGCGCGGGAATTCAGCACGCATCCCGCGATCGTGTCATCGGCTCGTAACTGTGGAGAGTGGCTTCGGCGCCCGCAGGGGCTGTCCCGGCGGCGCCGAGCAGGCTCGTCAGGGGTGGTTGAACGGGACACGGTTCGGGCCTCGTGAAGGTCCATCAGCACGTCCCGGATCCGGCGCCGTTCGTCACCGCGTCTCCCTCTGCCGTGCGGCGACCAACCGGTCCACCCCGTCCAGGATCATCTCCAGCCCGAACTCGAACGAGTGCTCCGGGCTGAACGCGCTCTGGTGCGCCTGCCCGACCGCACCCCCGACCCGAGCGGCCACCGGATAGCGGGCGGGGTCGAACACCGTCATCAGGAACGGCGCCGCCGCGTCCCACCACTGCTGGTCGGTCAGCCCGGTCTCCTTCTCGGTCACCGCCGCCGCGGTCAGCCCCCGAGCCGAGTTCTGCACGTGCCCGAGCACGAGGTTGAGCACCGAGTCCATCTCCACGTCCGACAGCCCGACGCCCTCCAGCCCCCGCAGCTCGAAGTCGTACTTCGCCGCCACCTGCGGCCCCAGCACCGTCCGCGACGGCGCCACCTGCAGCAACCACGGATGCCGCCGGTACAGCGCCAGGTTCTCCCGCGCCACGTAAGCGAGGTGCTCACGCCAGCCCTCGACCGCCACCCTGCCGGTCGCGCCCTGGACGGTGTCGACCATGACGTCGATCAGCTCGCCCTTGCCCGGCACGTAGGTGTAGAGCGACATCGTCCCCACGCCCAGCGACTCGGCCACGCGGCGCATCGACAACGCCTTCAGGCCGTCGGCGTCGGCCAGCGCTATCCCCGCCTGCACGATGCGGTCCACGCTCAGATCCGGCTTGCCCTTGCGCGAGACCCGCTCCTGGGTGCGCCACAGCAACGCCAGCGTCCGCGCCGGGTCACCGCTGCCCGTGTGTTCGATCACGAACACGACCTTACCGTACCGTATGGTGTACGGTACATAGTATGTTCGTGCCTGCCGACCCGCCCAGATTCGGACAGTTCAACGGGAAACCCCTGCTCGAAGCCCTGCCTGAGGTCCTGAACGACGACGGTTACTGGGGAGTGGCCACCGCGACCGCACTCAATCTCGTCGCCCGCGGCCGGATCGTGCCCGGCGTGTCGGAGCACCACCACGACACCTGGCGCATCGGACCGCTCGACCACGCCGACGAGCTCCACCTGCGCAGGCTCGCCGCGCACGGCGACTACGACGAACTCCGGCAGTTCCTCGACGCCGTCGCCGACGCCCTTCCCCGCACAGACACGGAAGGCCCGTTCGCGAGCCGCGAGAAGCACGAGGTGCCCGAGCTCAAGGCGTGGGCCGACGAGCAGATCAAGCTCTCCCTGCGCATCGAGACCACCGACGACCTGCGGTTCCGCGCGATCGTCCAGGTCCGCGCCATCACCGACCCCTACCCGCAGGACGTCCGGGGTTCCGGCCGCGAGCTCGACGCGATCCGGGCGATCGGCCGCGCCACCTGGCCACCGCTGCAGCGGCTGCTCGACCAGGCCGACCTCACCGACGACGAGGTCGCCGAGCTCCTCGGCACCGACATCGAGGTCCACTGGCCCAAGAACGTCACCACCACGCTCACCGCGAAAGCCGTCATCGGCGAATCCAGCGGCAAGTTCACCGCCGACGACCTGCTGACGTTCAACTGGAAGCTCGCACTCGGCGGCGACGAGCTGACCGACGCCGAGATGGACCGCATCGCCGAGGCCGGCAGGCCGGTCATCAGGCTGCGCGACCAGTGGGTCCTCCTCGACCCCAAGCTCAGGAAGAAGGCCGCGCAGCAGCTCACACCGATCACCGCCGTCCAGGCCGTCACCGCCGCCCTCACCGGAACAGCGGTCATCGACGGCGAACACGTCGACGTCGCCCCGCACAGCCTCACCACGGCCATCACGACCGTCCCGGAGATCCCCGCACCCGCCGCACTGCAGGCGAAGCTGCGCGACTACCAGCTGCACGGCCTGCGCTGGCTCGCCCACATGACCGGCATGGGCCTGGGCGCCTGCCTCGCCGACGACATGGGCCTCGGCAAGACCATCACGCTCATCGCCCTGCACCTGCACCGGCAGCACGAGAACCCGACCCTCGTCGTCTGCCCGGCCTCACTGCTGGGCAACTGGGAGCGCGAGATCCACCGCTTCGCCCCCGGAACACCGGTCACCCGCTACCACGGTCCACAACGGACGCTCGCCGACAACGGCATCGTGCTCACCACCTACGGCACCATGCGCCTGGACGCCGAACCCATCAGAAACCACGCGTGGGGCATGGTCGTCGCCGACGAAGCCCAGCACGTCAAGAACCCGCACTCCGGCACCGCGAAAGCACTGCGCTCGATCCCCGCGGCGGCCCGCGTCGCACTCTCCGGCACGCCCGTGGAGAACTCGCTGTCCGAGCTGTGGTCCATCCTGGACTGGACGACACCGGGCCTGCTCGGCACGCACCGCGCGTTCCGCACCCGCTGGCCCGAACCCGACGACACCCTCACCAAGGTCGTCCGCCCGTTCCTGCTGCGCCGCCGCAAGTCCGACCCCGGCGTCGCGCCCGAACTGCCCGCCAAGACCGAGACGGACCGGTTCGTCTCGCTCGCCACCGAGCAAGCGGCGCTCTACGAGGCGCTCACCAGGGAGACCCTCGACCAGATCGCGAGCAGCGACGGCATGGCGCGCAGAGGCCTGGTGCTGAAGCTGCTGACCGGCCTCAAGCAGATCTGCAACCACCCGTCGCACTACCTCGGCCACGACAAGCTGCAGGGCACGTCCGGCAAGCTCGACCTTCTCGACGAACTGCTCGACACGATCATCGCCGAGGACGGATCGGTGCTGATCTTCACCCAGTACGTCGGCATGGCGAGACTCCTCGAACAGCACATCAAGCAACCCACCCGGTTCCTGCACGGCGGCACACCGGTGCCCCAGCGCGAGCGGATGGTCGACGACTTCCAGCAGGGCAGGGCACCGGTCTTCCTGCTGTCGCTCAAGGCCGCCGGCACCGGACTCAACCTCACCAGGGCCGACCACGTGATCCACTTCGACCGCTGGTGGAACCCCGCCGTCGAGGACCAGGCCACCGACCGCGCCTACCGCATCGGCCAGACCAGGCCCGTCCAGGTGCACAAGCTCGTCACCGAAGGCACCGTCGAGGAACGCATCGTCGCGCTCCTGCAGGACAAGCGCGACCTCGCCGACGCCGTCCTGCACGGGGGAGAGGCCGCGTTCACCGAGCTCACCGACGCCGAACTCGCCGAACTCGTCCAGCTCAGGAGCGCCCAATGACCGCACGCGGATTCGCCGCGTTCCCCAAGGTGAAACGCCGCGTCGCCACCACGTGGTGGGGCAAGGCCTGGGTCAAGGCGCTCGAGGACACCGCCCTCGACATCGGCCTGATCCGCCTCGGCCGCCGCTACGCCCACGCCGGCGTCGTCGGCCCGATCACCGTCAGCCCCGGACGCCTGCACGCCCAGGTCCACGACGACGACACCGTCTACAGCACCACGGTCCACGTGCCGGCACTGACGGAAGTCCAATGGGGACGGTTCCTCGACCGCGTCGCCGAGCAGGCGGGGCACATCGCGGCCTTGCTGGACAACGACATGCCGCGCGACCTCGTCGCCGCCGCAGAAGAGTCCGGTGTGGACCTGCTGCCCGGCATCGGCGACCTCGAGCCCGACTGCGACTGCGACGGCTGGGAGCTGCCCTGCCGCCACGCCGCCGCGCTCGCGTTCCAGGTCGGCTGGCTGCTCGACGCCGATCCGTTCGTGCTCCTGCTGCTGAAGGGAAAACCGGAACAAGAACTTCTAGACGCGCTCAAGCAACGCGTCGCCGGACCGGTCGGGACCAGAACACCTGTGGTGGTTTCGCACGAACTCGCAGGTCAACTGCCCGCGAAACCCGGGCTTCCCGCCACCACACCTGTGGTGCTCGCGGTCGAGCCGCCGCCCGGATTCGACGCCGCGGAACTCACCGCGTTGATGGAGATCGCCGCGAGGAAGGCACGCGCGCTGCTGCGTTCGGGCACTCTCGAAGGGTGATCAGCGAGAAGCAGAAGATGTTGACCGGCCGGCTGTACAAGGACTCCGACCCCGAGCTGGTCGCCGAACGCCGCCGCGCGCAGAGGCTCGTGGACGAGTTCAACGCCACCCGTGACGACGCGGTCATCAAGGAGCTCTTCGGGTCCATCGGCGAGGGCTCGTGGGTCATGCCGCGGTTGCAGTGCGACTACGGCTACCAGATCCACATGGGCTCCAACAGCTTCCTCAACTACGACGCCATCCTCATGGACTGCGCCACGATCACCATCGGCGACGACGTCTCGATCGGTCCCCGCGCGCAGCTGCTCACCGCGCTGCACCCGATCGAGGACCACGAGGCGCGGCGCCAGCGGTTCGAGACGGCCGCGCCGATCACCATCGGCGACAACGTGTGGCTCGGCGGTGGCGTCATCGTCTGCGCGGGCGTGACCATCGGCGACAACGCGGTGATCGGCGCGGGCAGCGTCGTCACGCGCGACATCCCGCCGCGCGTGCTCGCGGTCGGCAACCCGTGCAAGGTGATCCGTGAGCTTTGAGCAGGCGATCGAGCACGTCGCCGCGCGCTCGGCCGGCGGGCCGATTTTCGTGCGGAGGGCAGGGCCCCGCCCTCCCAGGGGGCAGACCACCAGCCCTCCTTAGCCTATTCGCGAAATCGGGCTGTCAAGTCGTCGCCGGTCGATCTGTGGACAACTCGGCGGCTGTCCACAGATCGCCAGATGACGGCTTGACAAGGCGTTTCCCTAGGTAGAGTCGCATTGCGAGGGCCGTGGTGGTCAGCCCCCTGGGAGGGCGGGGCCCTGCTTCCGGCGCGCTCAACCACCGCAAGCTCGCCCACGGCGGCGCACCGCGGTTCGGCTCCGCACACCTGCGTCTCCGAGAGAGCGTGCTGGACCGCACCACGTTCTGCTACCCCGACAGCGTCTTCGACCCCGTCGACTTCGGCACCGCGCAACGGTTCGCGCTGATCGAGCTCGCCGACGCCGGCGACAGGGACTTCCTCGACAACTACATCGAGGCCCATGTCCACGGTCCCGTCACGCTGGACGACGTCGAAGCCGTCGTGCTCGACCCGAGCTTCGAGCAGGTCGACCTGCCGTGCCGGGTCGAGCGGCGCGCCGGGTTCCGGCTGTCCACAGAGGACCTGCTGCGCAACGCGGACTACCGCACGCCCGAGTCCGTCGAACTGGGACTCGCGATCGCGCAAGACGGCTTCATCGACCCGCACATCCTCGAAAAGGCCGAAGCGGCACCACAGGTCGTGAAGCACCTGTGGCACCACCTAGCGCGGTTCGGCTGCGGTTACGGCAGGTAGATCGATGCCAGCTGCCGCACGACGGCGGTGAGGTGCTCGCGCAACTCGTCCGGTGCGAGCACCTCGACCTCACCGCCCATCCGCAGCAGCATCCCGGTCGCGTGACCGATCGACTCGATGGGGATCGTCACCCTGATGTGCCCGTCATCGTCCACAGCGGACTCCTCGGCCGCGCGCGCCACCACGGGCAGCACGTTGGACGAGAAAGACTCCCAGCCGCGCGGCGAGAGCCTGAGGGCCGCCTCGCCGGTGTACTGCCGCGCCTGGAAGTCCTGCAGCGAGGCCGCCCAGTGCGCCGCCAGGTCGAACCCCGGCGGCCGCGCGAACGACTCGTCCAGCACCGTTGCCGCCTGGATCTGCGCCACCCGGTACGTCGAGATCCTGCTGGTGCCCTGCGCGACCAGGTACCAGCGCCCGGCTTTGAGCACGAGCCCCAACGGTCGCAGCACCCGTGTCACGTCCTCCGGAGCCTGCCAGCGCCGGTAGCTGACCTCCACGAGCCGTTCCCGCCACACCGCGTCCGCCACCAACTCCAGGAACGGGGAGCGCTCCGGGTCGTAGTACCAGGCCGGAGCGTCCAGGTGGAACCGCTCCGCCATGTGCGAAGCCCGGTCCCGCATCGACGACGGCAGCGCCGCCATCAGCTTGAGCTGCGCCGCCGACACCGCGTCCCCGAGCCCCAGATCGGCGGCCGGTCCCGGCAGTCCCGCCAGGAACAGCGACTCCGCCTCCTGCTCGGTCAGCCCGGTCAGCCTCGTGCGGTAACCGTCGAGCAGCTGGTAGCCGCCGGACGGGCCCGCGTCGCCGTAGAGCGGCACGCCGGCCGCGTGCAGCGACTCCACGTCCCGGTAGATCGTGCGGAGCGACACCTCCAGCTCATCGGCCAACGCCTGAGCGGTCATCCGCCCCTTGGTCTGCAGCAGGAGCAGCAACGACACCAACCGGCTCGCACGCACGCGCATACACTGCCACAAGGTGTCAGTGATAGCTCATATGTTCGAGGCATGGCTTTCTACGAGAAGCAGCTCGCGGTGAAGGAACCGCTGGTCATCGAGGGCAGACACGTCAAGCGCTACGAGGTGGTGACGCCGGGGCTGGAGATCACCGACGACATCCGTGCCGCCGCCTACGAGTTCCTGCCCCAGATCTACCCGGACTTCGCCGACCCGACGCCGCCCGGCACGGTCACCGTGCTGCACCGCAGCGCCGCCGGCATGTACCTCAACGCCTACAACTGGGTCTGGGACAACGTCCTGCACTGCCGCACCGCCGTGTCCGGCGACCAGCCGTTCCTCGGCTCGACCGACCCGGACCTCACGCACTTCACCGTCATCCCGAAGGACCTCATCGGCTGCGTGTGGGAGCTGCCACCGCTGGCCCACGAACGCACCGCCTGGGTGCGGCACGTGCTGGAGCCCGACGAGCCCGATTTCGAGGCCTACCTCGCGGACACGATGGCCGAGGGACCGGTGGGCAGATGAGGGACTGGCAGGGGGCGCCGTCGCGCTGAAATCGGGTGGACGGGGTGGTTACGGTCGCAGACATGACCACCCCGGAGACCGTTGTGCGCGTGCTGGCCGAACCGGTGAGGCTGCGGGCGTTCGCCGCCGTCGTCCTCGGCGCCGGAACCCTGGCCGACGTCGCCGCCGCGTCCGGCCTCAAGGCCAAGGACGCCGGCACCGCGCTGCGCAAGCTCCGCGAGGCCGGGCTGGTCGAGGGGGACCCGGCCCGCCCGGCCGACCTGAAGCCCCTCGCGGCCACTCTCACCGAGTCGATGCCCGCCGACGGGCTCGCACCGTTCGTGCGCGGCGACAAGCTGATTTCGCTGCCGGTCGCGCACGAACGCCGCCGCAAGATCCTCGAGCACGTCGCGTCGAAGGCCTTCGTTCCGCAGACGTACTACGAGGAGAAGGAGATCAACGAGCGGCTCAAGGCCTGGTGCGACGGGGGAGAGCTCGACCACGTGACCATCCGCCGTTACCTGGTGGATCTGGGCTTGCTGGAACGCGGCGGTGGTCTATATCAAGCTCAGCCCCTGCCGATGTAGGGCATGGTCGTGGCCATCACGGTCATGAACTGCACGTTCGCGTTGAGCGGCAGCTGAGCCTGGTACAGCACCGCGTCGGCCACGTGCTGCACGTCGAACGTCGGCTCCGGCTTCATCTCGAAGTTCGCCTGCAGCACGCCCTGGCCCATCCGCTCGGTCAGCGCCGTCGCCGCGTTGCCGATGTCGATCTGCCCGCACGCGATGTTGTGCGCGCGGCCCTCCAGCGACAGCGACTTGGTCAGCCCGGTCATCGCGTGCTTGGTCGCGTTGTACGCCACCGCGTGCGGGCGCGGCACGGTCGCCGAGATGGAGCCGTTGTTGATGATCCGGCCACCGCCGTGGGTCTTCATCACCTTGAACGCCTCGCGAGCGCACAGGAACGCGCCCGTCAGGTTCACACCGACGACCTTCTCCCACGCGCTGAGACTGAACTCCTCGATCGGCGTGGCGCGGACGTTCGTACCGGCGTTGTTGAACAACACGTCGACCCGGCCCCACTTGGCCACGACGGCGTCGAAGAGCGCGACGACGGAGTCCTCACGCGACACGTCGGTGGGCACGACCAGGGTCCTGTCGGCGAAACCATCGGCCGTCTCGGTGAGCGCGTCCTCGCGCCGACCGGCCAAGGCCACCTGGAACCCGGCCTCCAGCAGGGTTCGCGCCGCCGCGCGCCCCACCCCGGAACCCGCTCCCGTCACTACCGCGACCGACATCGGTGATCTCCCCTCGATCCAGCGATTGCACTCAGTGTCCCCTGTGGAGTAATTACCTGGTGTGGAGTGCGAAGAGGAGACCTGCTCGCTTTGTGCGGGGTCAGGAACCATGTCGTGGCAGCAACCCGTCCCCGGTCCGGAAGGCCTTGTGCTGCACGAGATGTCGCACCCGTGCCCACGCGGCTGCTCCGGCTGGTGGCGGCTTCCGCACGGCGATCGCGGAGGCGTCGTCCCAGGCGTTGTCACAGGCAATGTCGCCCGTGCCAACGAGATTCCGGCGGGACCGTCCACCCAGGTGTGATCACCGAGCGTAAACGATGGGGGTCACCCATTGTTGCCGCGACGGTCCCTGCTTGGCGGATTCATCCACTCGGAGTAGAAGCGGAGACTGTACTTCTGTGAAGGAGTGCAGCCGATGCCATGGCTCCGGGCTCAACGAGGACAGGACCGCCTGCCGGGTGTGCGGTGGGCTGGGCCAGGTCCCCGACCGGTAGCCGAGACTATTTCTTCGTCATCAGCGTGGGCCCGAGGATCCGCCTGGCGATCCGCCGTGTGAGCGACTTGGACTGGCGTGCGGACGCCGGCTTGGGCGCCGCCGGAGTGGCTGCCGCCGGAGTGGCTGTGGGAGTGGTGGCAGGGATCGTTGCCGCTTCCGGTTCCTCGGTCGTGATCTTCGCGAACACCTGGGTCTCCGGCTCAACACTGCCGGGCTGCTGCTCGATCGGCACGCGAAGATCTTGCCATCGCCGTCGTCCACGCCTGTCTTGAGGGGCTGCTCCTCGGCACCGCGTGACGCGCGTCACGCAGCACACTGGGCCGTGACGGTCCCAGGCGGAGTGTGATGACTGAGACGACCGAGCGCGCGAACATCGGGCCGCCCGACACGCGCCTCTGGGAGCAGATCGCGAAAGGCGACCACGCCGCGTTCACCGAGCTGTTCGAACGCCACGCCGAGGCGGTGTGGAACTACGCCTACCGGCTGACCGCCTCCTGGTCGCAGGCGGAAGACCTGCTCTCCGCGACGTTCCTGACCGCGTGGCGCAAGCGCGGCGAGGCCCAGCTGGTGCGCGACTCGGCGCTGCCGTGGCTCTACACCGTGACCGCCAACCGCGCCCGCACCGAATGGCGGGCCTCGCGCAGAGCACTGCGCCTGGTCTCCCGCCTGACCCCGCAGGACGAACGCGACCACGCCGACGAGGTCGCCGCCCGCACCGACGCCCAGCGCCGGTTGGCCCTGGTGGTGGCCGCCATCGCGAAGCTGCCGCCGTCCGAACGCGAGATCGCCCAGCTCTGCTGCTCGGCGAGATGCCCACCGCCGACGCCGCCACGCTCCTCGGCATCGCCGAGT
>NZ_VSRL01000278.1 GCF_012184385.1 Lentzea indica | reverse complement strand
AGCGCTTACGGCCAGATTTCGTCATTATCCACAAGATCGATCGCCTCGCCCGCAACCGTGAAGATGACTTGGCAATTAATCTGCTGCTGCGCAGGTACGTCGACCGCGGCTTCGGGATCCGGCCTCATGGCTGCACCGCCGCGAGGATCTGGCCAGGACGGACCTCGTCGCCAGGACTCACGTAAAGCTCGACCAGTCTGCCCGTGACAGGTGCGGTCACCTTGGCCTCCATCTTCATCGCCTCGATCGAGAGGACGGGGTCGCCTTCGTCCACTGTGGAGCCTGGTGCCAGAGCGAGCCGCCAGACCGTGGCGGCGAACGGTGCGGTCACGGCGACAGCACCGGCGGGCAGAGTCACCTCCGGTGCGGTGATCTCCTCCGGTTCGTCGTGCCGGTCGAACTCGCCGGCGAGGCGCCAGCGCGCCTTCTCCTCCTCGAACGCCGCCGTCTGGCGTGCCCGGAAGGCCGCGATGTCGTCCGCGTTGTCCTGCAGGAAACGAAGATGATCGGCGATCGAGAACGTTCCGTCGATCGTCTCGAAGTCGCCGCGTCCGGCGTCGGTCTCGGCGCGCAACTCGAGGAGCTCGGCGGCTTCGACCGGGTACCACTCGATCCGGTCGAAGAACCGCAGCGCCCAGGGATGCTCGGCGAACAGCCCACCACGGCGGTAGCGGTTCCAGACCTGCACGGTGCGGCCGACGAACTGGTAGCCGCCGGGTCCTTCCATCCCGTAGACGCACAGATAGGCGCCGCCGATGCCGACCGAGTTCTCGGCCGTCCACGTCCGCGCGGGGTTGTACTTCGTCGTCACCAGCCGGTGCCTGGGGTCGAGCGGCGTCGCCACCGGAGCGCCGAGATAGACGTCACCGAGGCCCAGCACCAGATAGGAGGCGTCGAAAACCGTCCTGCGTACGTCGTCCACCGACTCCAAACCGTTGATGCGGCGGATGAACTCGATGTTCCACGGTGTCCACGGGGCGTCGGAACGCACGCCGGCCATGTACCGCTCGATCGCCAGTCTCGTGGCGGGGTCGTCCCAGCTCAGCGGCAACCTCACCGTGCGGGACGGCACCACGAGATCTTGCGTGGGCGGCACTTCGTCCTCAAGTTCCTGAAGCAGCCGCGCGACGTCAGAGGCCTTGAGGCGGGCGGGGTCCGTGTGGACCTGCAACGAACGGATGCCCGGTGTGACGTCGATGATGCCTTCCGGAGCGTGTTGCGCCAGGGTCTCCTGGAGCGCGTGGACCCGCATGCGCAGGGCGAGGTCGAGGATCATCGGCCCGTACTCGACGAGCACGTTGTTGTCGCCGTCACGGCGGTAGGTGACGGACGGGCGGTCGTTCGTCTCCTCCAGCCGGCCCAGGACACCGTCGTCTTCGTCGCCGCCCGTCGTGGTGACGTGCGGGACAGCACGCCGTTCGACCAGCGACGCGGCATCGGCCTCGCGCACCCGCACGAAACGCACCGTGTCACCGGGACGCAGCTGCCCGAGTTTCCACCGATCACCACTGGCGACGACGGCCGGACAGACGAACCCGCCCAGGGACGGGCCGTCTGGACCGAGGACGACCGGGGTGTCGCCGGTGAAGTCGATGGCGCCGATGGCATAGGGAGTGTCGTGGATGTTGGACGGATGCAGTCCGGCTTCACCACCGTCGGGCCGGGCCCACGCCGGTTTGGGACCGATCAGGCGGATGCCGGTGCGCGCGGAGTTGTGGTGCACCTTGAAATCGTTGACGTAAAAGGAGTTCATGTCGTCGCGGGTGAAGAACTCCGGTGCCCCGTGCGGTCCTTCGGTGACCGCGATCTGCCAGCTGCCGGTGATCGCGGGACGGCGGTGCGCCGGGGTCGGGCCGCCGATCGTGGTCAGTCCCGGGTTCTCCGCGGCGTCCGGTGAGCGCAGGCGCAGCACGTCGCCGGCCAGCAGCGCGCGACCGGCGTGGCCGCCGAACCCGCCGAGGGTGAACGTCGCGGCGCTGCCGAGGTAGACGGGCACGTCGAGCCCACCCCGGACGGCGAGGTAAACGCGCAGCCCGGGACCGGCGGCGGTGCCGATCCTCAGGGTGCCACCGGCGGGGACGTCGACAGGTTCCCACTGCGGCACGGGTTCACCGTCCACATCGGACTCGACGGGCGCGCCGGTGAGGCAGACGACCGATGGAACCGAGAACCGCAGGACCGGTCCGGTCGCCGTGATCTCCAGTCCCGGCGCCGTGGCGGGGTTGCCGACGGCGAGGTTCGCCTCGGCCAGCGAGACCGGATCGAACGGGCCGCTCGGCGGGACACCGACCTGCCAGTGCCCGACCCTGCCCGGCAGGTCCTGCACCGTCGTCATCGTCCCGGGGACGAGGACGTCGACGCGGGGATCGGGGTCGGTGGTGCGATCGAGGGTGGAGGTCGAGTGCGCCGCTGCCCGCAGGTCGTCGGAGTCGGTGAGTGCGCGCAACAACCCCAGGTTCGTGACGATCCCGTCGACGCGAGAGCCGTCGAGCGCCTCACCGAGGAGGTCGAGCGCGGCGTCCCTGTTCGGTCCCGCGGCGATCACCTTGGCCAGCATGGGGTCGTAGTGGGGCGACACCTCCAGCCCGGTCTCGATCCAGCCGTCGACCCGGACACCGTCGAGATCCGCGGGGAAGACCGCCCGCGTCACGAGCCCCGAGGACGGCAACGACTCCTTCGCGGGATCCTCGGCATAGACGCGGGCTTCGAACGCGTGCCCGTCCGGGACCCACGGGGAGTCGAAGACGCGGTCGGGCAGACCGTCCGCGCCGTCACGGGCCAGTCGCAGCATCAACTCGACCAGATCGACGCCGAACACCATCTCGGTGACGGGGTGTTCGACCTGGAGCCGCGTGTTGACCTCGAGGAACGAGGCCTCCTGGCGAAGCGGGTCGTAGATGAACTCCACGGTGCCGGCGCTGCGGTAGCGCACCGACGCGGCCAGGTCCCGCGCCGAGGTGTGCAGGAGCTCGCGGACGTGCTCCGGCAGGGCAGGGGCGGGCGCTTCCTCGACGACCTTCTGGTTGCGGCGCTGCAATGAACAGTCCCGGTCGCCGATGACCGCCACCCGGCCGAGACCGTCACCGAAGAGCTGCACCTCCACGTGGCGGGCCGGGCGCACCAGCCGTTCGACGAACACCCCCGCCGAGCCGAAGTTCTGCCGTGCCAACACAACGACCTGCTCGAACGCCTCGCGTACCTCGTCGGTGGTGGCACAGGCCCGCATGCCGATGCCACCGCCGCCGCCGGTCGCCTTGACCATCACGGGAAGTCCGATCCGTTCGGCCGCGGCGACGGCCTCGTCCGCCGACGGCAGCAGGCCGGTCCCGGCGAGCATGGGCACGCCAGCGTGGCGCGCGATCTCACGAGCGGTGTGCTTCTCCCCGAACGCGGCGATCTGCTCGGACGCCGGGCCGACGAACCGCAGGCCCGCGGTCTCGACGGAGCGGGCGAACGCGACGCTCTCGGACAGGAAACCGTAGCCGGGGTGGATCAGTCCGGCGCCGCTGCCGAGAGCGGCCTCGATGATCGCGTCGGCCCGCAGGTAGGAATCGCGTGCGGGAGCGGGACCGAGCCGGACGGCGGTGTCGGCCTCCCGGACGTGCGGAGCGGCGCGGTCGGCGTCGGAGTAGACGGCGACCGCCTTCATGCCCAGGGCATGCGCGCTGCGGATGATCCGGCGCGCGATCTCGCCACGGTTCGCCACCAGGACGACGTCGTAAGACGTCATGGCCGCACAACGATCATGCGCAGCGGCGTCGGGTTGAAGTCGTTGCAGGGGTTGTTCATCTGCGGGCAGTTCGAGACGAGGACCAGAACGTCGGTGTCGGGACGCACCGCGACCCGCTTGCCGGGCGCCGACATCCCGTCGACGATGCCGAGCGCACCGTCCGCCTCGACCGGGACGTTCATGAACCAGTTGAGGTTGGACACCAGGTCACGCAGGCCGAGCCCGTGCTTCTGGCCCTCTGACAGGAAGTTCTCCCTGCACCCGTGGTGGAACATGACGTGGTGGCCGTACCGCAACGTGTTGGACTCCTTCGAGCAGGCGCCGCCGATGGTGTCCTGCCGGTCGATCTCGTTGCCGACGACGGTCATGAGCGGGTTGCCCAGATTGCTGCGCAGCACCGTTCCCGTGCGGACGTAGGCGTTGCCCTGCCAGGCCAGCGTGTCGGGCACGCTGTAGCGCTCCTCGGTGTCGGCCGCGTTGTAGATCAGGCAGTCGCCCGACTGATTTCCGCCAACGTCCACAATGGTCAGAACGTGGCCGGCGCGCACCACGGCCGACCAGGAGGCGTTGGGAGCGACCCGTTCGTCGAGCACGACCTCGCCCGGGACGAGCGGTTCCGACCAGTCGAGAGGTGAGCCAGGGGCGGACGTCGCTCCCACTGGGACAGAACTGGTCAAAGTCCTCTCGCCTCCGCGTAGTCGATGGTGTTCAGATAGGCCCGGTGTGCTTCGGGCGTGGCGTGGAAGCGGTCGTCGTCCGGTCCTGTCGGGGCGGTGCGCCAGGCGTGCACGCGCAGCGGTCCGGCCGCGTACTCCGGGCGAGGGTCCAGCGGGTGCGGCACGTTGGCCACCAGGATCAGCAACGGCAGTTCGGCCAGCAGTTCGACCGAGGTGCCCTCCCCCGCCGATCCCTGCCACACGAAGGTTCCGTCGGCGTCGACCTGGATTCCTTGGAAGAAGGACACACTCGGCGGGAGGTCGCGCGGCGTGAGTCCGTGTTTGGCCGCGGCCTTGACGAACAGCGAACGGCCCGCCGGGGACGGCCCTTCCGGTCTGGCGTCGCCGTACTTCTGCTGGTTCCACGCCTCGGTACTCGTTCCGCAGAACGCGTCGTGGTGGCCGGACGTGTCTTCGACGATCGTCGCGAGCACGCGGCCGTCACCCGACAGCAACGGGTGCCCGGCACCGAGGTACGCCTGCCAGGGGATCTTCACGGTGTCGGCGACGTTGAGCCGCTCGACCGGTTCCAGCGCGTTGTAGACGATCACGTGCGCGCAGGCGTCACCGGTCGGGTCGTCGAACCGGATCCGGGTTCCCCTGGCGAGCACCTTGTGCGTATATCCACCTGGGGCAACGGTTTCCGCCCAGGTGAGCGCTTCCGATCCCGCGGGCCGGTACGGGCTCGACGACGCCGGTAGGTATGGCATCCAATCGCTCGTTTGCCCGCCTCGTGCGCGAGCGTCCGCTCTGGCGTTGAGAACGGAGTCGGTCACTCAGGCCTCCTGTGCGCTGTGCGGGACGTGACGCAGCTCGATCCGGCCGTGGAACCGGTGTTTGAAGACGAGGTACCCGGCACCGGCCGCGAGGCTGAGGGTGATCACGAGCAACGCGCTCCAGCGCAGCCACCAGGTCTCACCGGTGAGGTCGTAGATCTCAGGACGCGGCCACAGCAGGTTGACCGCCATGCCGATCTGGTAGACGACGGCGAGTGCGTTCAGCGGGATTCCCCACGCGCCGAGGCTGAACTGGGGCTTGCCGTGCTCGTCGACGCCGGCCGGCCAGCCGCCGGTGGTGCGGTGCCGGATCCGGACGACCAGCAGCGGCAGCGTCACGCCCAGATACGCGAGGTAGAGCATCGCGATGCACAGGCTCGACAGCGCGGTGAAGATCGCGGACTGGCCGATGTTGACCACGAGTGCGATCGCCGCGCCGACGCCGACGACGATCGAGGCGCCGACCGGGGTGCCGGTGCGCGGCGACACCTTGCTGAGCCCGCGGTGGAACGGGAAGGCCTTGTCCCTAGCCATCGAGTAGATCATCCGGGCGCCCGCGGTCTGGATGGCCAGCGTGCACGCGAACACGGCCACGGCGACGCAACACAGGAACAGGCGGCCGAGAACACCGCCCAGGCGTTCGGTGAGCACCCAGGAGAGCCCGCCGGTCGCCAGGTTGCCGTCGGTCAGGCTCGGCGCGGCCATCAGCGCCCCGACGATGAGCAACGCTCCACCGACGGCGGACGCGATGAGCGCGTGCAGGATGGTCCGCGGGGTCGTCCGCCGCGGCGCGTGGGTCTCCTCCGCCAGCTCACCCGCAGAGTCGAACCCGACCATCACGTACGCGGCCATCAGCGCCGAGGCGAGGAACGCCGGGAGATAGCTGCCGTCGCCGGCCCAGCCCTCGTGGGTGAACACGACCTGAGGACCACGCTCAGGCAGAGCGAACAGAACGAGGACCAACGCGACGACCGCGACGATCTCGATCGTGACACCGACGCTCGTGGCCGCGGCCATGTGCCGCACTCCGGCGATGTTCACGACCGTCGTGATCACGAGGAGGATCACGCCGAGCAGGACCGCGTTCTGCGCACCGGTAGCGGAGGCCACCGACGAGTCCGCGCCGGGCCCGCCGACGATCTGGAAGCCGGACCAGATGCTCGGCAGGACGACCTGGATCGCGATCGCGGCGGCGGCGACGGTGAGGACCTGGCCGATGACCATGATCCAGCCGGCGAACCAGCCCGCGGTCGTCCCCGCCAACCGGCTGGACCACTGGAAGATCGCGCCGGAGACCGGCCACCGCGCCGCGAGCTCGGCGAAGCACAGCGCGACGAGCAGCTGCCCGGCGAAGACCAGCGGCCAGGCCCAGAAGAACGAGGCGCCGCCGAGCCCGAAACCCAGTCCGAAGAGCTGGAAAACCGTGGTGAGGATCGAGACGAACGAGAAGCCCGCCGCGAAGGACGAGAACGTTCCCACGCCCCTGCGCAACTCCTGGACGTAGCCGAGTTCAGGAGGGGAACCTGTGTCGCTGAGCGACGTGCTCATGGGTCCTCCGAGAGGCCGGACGGAATATCTGTCGATCGACAGGTATGACTGTCCGGCTCCCCCGTTTCGCCTTCCGGTGACGCCTCGTAAATTCGGGGTAAACCACCTTGATCAGGCGAGCGGTGCGGAGCCCGTTGGCGAATCCTGGGCGGCCACCGTGCGGCACGGCCTCGACACGTCGGTCGTGCCGCCGATGATGACGAGGTGGATGTGGCCGTGGTGGAACATGCGGGCGTGCTCAGGTTCTTGGCCGCCGGGATGTCCCCGTGACGGCCTATCCCTGCACGACCGGATAGATCTCGTCGGCGACGAGTCCGTGCGCTTCGCGGTGCACTCGGTGCGCAGCCTCCGCGTCCGGGGCCTCGACGAGGCAGAACACCTTCCCCGCCTGGTCGTCGACCCAGTAGTTGAGGTATCGCACGTCGTGCTCGCCCTGGATGCGCAGGTCGGCCTCGTGGGCTTGCGCCACGTCCTTCGCTGTCGCGCCCTCGGGCAGTGCGTTGTGGACATCCATGAACAGCATCGCGTCCTCCTTTTTCGACGGTGTGCGGCGAGGCTAGGCCGCGCCGCGTTCCCAGAGCGTTCCCACGCAGGCCGACGTAAGGTCAGCCCATGCCTGCCACCTTCCAGGTGCGCGTTCTCGGCGGGTTCGGCGTCACGGTGGACGACAAGCCCGTCCCCACCCACGCCTGGCGCAGCCGGCGAGCAGCCGACGTGGTGAAGCTCCTGGCGATGGAGGCCGGGCACGGCTGCACCGGGAGCAGGTCATGGAGCTGCTGTGGCCGGATCTGCCCGTCGAGGCGGCGGGCGCGAACCTGCGCAAGGCCGTGCACTACGCCCGCCGGCACTCGGCGACCCCGACGCGATCGGCATCGAAGGTCACGTGCTGGTGTTGCGGCCGGACGGTTGCCTCGACTGCGACCTGGAGCGGTTCGACCGGGGCCGCGGACGCCGCGCTGGCGTCGGGCGACGCTCGGGCGTGTGCCGCCGCAGCCGCGCTGTACGACGGGGACGTGCTGCCGGACGACCGGTACGAATGGTGGGCGGAAGAACGGCGGAGCAAGGCAAGGACTCGCTACATCGCGTTGCTGCGGGCGGCCGGTGACTGGACCCGGCTGCTGGCACTGGACGAGACCGATGAGGAGGCGCATCGAGCGATGATGCGGCGCCACCTCGCGGCAGGACGGCGCCGCGAAGCGTTGCGCCAGTTCGAACTACTCCGCGAGGCGCTGCGGGAACGCATCGGTGTCGGGCCGGACGCCGAGACGGTCGCGCTCTACGAAACGGCGTTGGCCGAGGGTGCCGAACCGCCGTCGGCGGAGCAGACGGTGGCGGTGACCCTGGCCAACGGACTGGTCGCCTGGGGACGGGGCAACGTCGAAGAGGCCGGGCGACTTGCCAAGAGGGCACGCGCGCTGGCGCTGGACGCGAACCTCGGCCACGAGTTGGGCGAGGCGTCCACGCTGCTGGCGCTCGTCGCCTACGCGCAAGGCACGTGGCACCAACAGTTCCGGCAGGAGTTCATCGATTCCGTCCGGCGGTCCGCAAACCTGGAAGGCGCCGTGTTCGACGCGCACCTGTGTTTCCAGGAGTTCTACCTGTACGGACCGGAAGGCCACGAGGGTGCGGAGTCGTTCGGCCGCGACCTGCTCGCCATCGCGACCGAGGCGGGCTCGACGGTCGGCCGGGCGCTGGCCCACCTGCTGCTCGGTGAGTTCGCGCTGCTGTCCGGCCACCTCGACCAGGCATGTGAGCACCTTGAGCAGTCACTGACAGACGCCGAGCGGGCAGGTTGCCTCTCGGCACAGAGCCTCGCGCTCGAACGGACCGCGGAAGCGAACGTCCGGCTCGGAAACCGGGCCGTCGCCGTTGCTCTGCTCGACCGCGCTGTGCCGCTCGCTCACGCGTCGGGCATCCGGTCTCATCTGGTCATCCGGATCCACGGACTGCGCGTCCTCGCCGCCGGCGGGCTCGTCGAGGCACTCGGCGCGGTCCGCGACGGCGAACGCCTGCTCGCCGAGGCGACACACGTGTGCGACCCGTGCTCGATGGCTTTCCGGATCGAGGCCGCGCGAGCCTGCGCCCGTGCGAACGAGCTGGCCCGTGCCCGGCGGCACCTGGCGGAGGCGGAACGGATCAGCGGACTGTGGCAGGGCGGCCCGTGGTCAGCGGCGCTGTGGGAGGTCAGGGCCGAGCTGCGCGGGGCGGCCGGGCAGACCGCCCAAGCGGCCGCGCTGTACCTCGAAGCAGCCGAGCTGTACTCCACGCTGCGCAGCCGATCGAGGAGACCCGCTGCCGAGCCGCCGCCGGCGACCGCTAGAGCAATCACGTCACCCACGGCGACATTGTCCTGATCACGACCCGGCACGACGCCGGGCGATGGTGTCACGAGTGTCACGGCGCAGGCTCTGCACCATCGTCAACAGGCCGAGCAGGATCGTCACGAGCAACACCAGGAGACCTCCGACCTGCCGGACGCCGAACGCTGAATCCTCCGGAGCCACCACGGCTGCCGAAAAGACCAGCACTGGAAGAGCAAGGGCGACTCCACCGCCCACCGCGGTCAGGAGCCGCCCCTCTGACCGCGAGAGCACCAGCAGCACCGCTCCGACGAGACAGCACGCGCCATCGATGGCGAACACGATCTTGAGCACGACGCCGAAAGTGCTTGCTCGGGCATCTCCCAAATCGAACGAGCCCGAAGCGGCCAGAAGCGCGAACAAACCGAGCACGAATGCGAAGACCAGAGCCAGGACAAACGGAACACGGCTCGGCCGATGCTGCTGAGCCCGTCCAATGGTTGCGTCCATCTGCTCCTCCTCGATCGATCACGTCATCTTCGGTGCCTCGAACTCACGCAAGTCGGCGCAGCGAGGCCTGACCAAGTCAACCGAGGCCAGTGGCCGCCTGCGGGCACATGGCAGCAACCGGCCGCCGCAGGGTTTCGGCAAAGTCAGACGAACGACGCGAAAACACACCCGGAGCTACGCTTCGCGGGTGGAGTTGGCTGATCGGGATGCCGGGATCGACCTGGCAGAGCTGTTGGCGGCGTTCTCGCTGGCCACGGACCTCGGCCTGGGCCAACCAATGGAGCACGTGCTCCGATCGTGGCGGATCGCGGATCGGCTCGCCGAGCGCATGGACCTGCCGGAGGATCAGCGGCGGTCGCTGTTCTACGTCTCGATGCTCGCCTGGGTCGGCTGTGTGGCGGATTCCCCGGAGGTGGCCGCGTCGTTCGGCGATGACATCGCCTTCCGCGCGGACAGTTACGACGTCGATCTCGCCGGACTGGCCGGGTTCGGCTTCTTCCTGCGCCACGCCGGCCGCGGCGGGCCGATGTGGCACCGGTTCCGCGTGGCGACGACGATCGTGGCGAGCGGCGGCCAGAGTGTCGTACAGGGCATGCAGTCGCACTGCCTGACGACGTCGACGCTGGCGGAGCAGCTCGGGCTCGGCCAGGACGTGGTGACGGCGTTGCGGCAGTTCTTCACCCGCTGGGACGGGCG
This sequence comes from Lentzea indica, assembly GCF_012184385.1. Classification (GTDB taxonomy): domain Bacteria; phylum Actinomycetota; class Actinomycetes; order Mycobacteriales; family Pseudonocardiaceae; genus Lentzea; species Lentzea indica. The sequence goes on along the minus strand of NZ_VSRL01000278.1, from coordinate 616 downwards.
CGGGGTGCCGCAGGGGGTGGGTGGCACGGACATCGCGCCGACCATCCGCCTGCTGCACCTGGCCGACGTCGTCGAGGTCCGGTATCGGACCGGCGGGATCGACGGTGCGCTCGAAGTCGCCAGAGCACGGCGTGGCCGCCAGTTCGCGCCCGACGTGGTCGACGCGTTCCTCGCGAACGCCCCCGAGTTGCTGTCCGACGCCGGCACCGGGATCGACCCGCTCACGGCGGATCCGCGGGTGCGCCGGCCGCTGACGGAGGGCGAGCTGGACACGGCTCTGGAAGCGCTGGCCGACTTCACCGACCTGCGCTGCACCTCGCGGGCCGGACATTGCCGTGGCGTCGCGGAGCTCGCCGGAGCAGCGGCACGGAGCATGGGGCTCCCCGTCGGCGACGTCGTCGCCACCCGGCGCGCGGGCCTGCTGCACGACATCGGGCTGCACGGGGTACCGGTGACGATCCTGGACCGGGAGGGGCCGCTGTCGGCGACCGAGTGGGAGCGCGTGCGGCTGAGCTCGTACTACACCGAGCGTGTCCTCGCCCGTCCCGCGGCGCTGGCCAAGCCGGGCGCGATCGCGGCAGCGGCCCACGAGCGCATGGACGGCAGCGGCTACCAC
>NZ_VSRL01000277.1 GCF_012184385.1 Lentzea indica | reverse complement strand
ACCCCGGCTCGTTCGTCGAGGTCGAGCCGTTCCGCCGCCACCTGGGCGCGGGCCTGCGGATGCCGTCGCTCGGCCCGCACACCGACGGGGTGGTCGCGGGGTCGGGCACGGTCGACGGCCGGCGGGTCTTCGTGTACGCACAGGACTTCTCGATCCTCGGCGGCTCACTCGGGGCCGCACACGCCACCAAGATCCACAAAGTGATGGACCTGGCGCTCGCCACGGGCTCGCCGCTGATCGGCCTGAACGACAGCGGTGGCGCGCGGATCCAGGAGGGCGTCATGGCCCTGGACGGCTACGGCGGGATCTTCCGCCGGCACGTCGAGGCGTCCGGGGTGATCCCGCAGATCAGCGTGATCCTCGGTCCGTGCGCGGGGGGAGCGGCCTATTCGCCCGCCCTGGCCGACTTCACGTTCATGGTCAGGGGCACCGCGCAGCTGTACCTGACCGGGCCGGACGTCGTGCACGCGGCCACCGGCGAACGGGTCTCCCACGAGGAGCTGGGCGGCGCGGAAGTCCACAGCAGACAGTCGGGCGTGGCCACGTTCGTGCACGAGGACGAGCAGAGCTGCCTGGACGAGGTGCGCTACCTGCTGTCGATGCTGCCGAGCAACAACCTGGAAAGCCCGCCGAGCTCGCCTGTCGCGGATGCGACGGGCGACGAACGCCCAGCGCTGGCCCGGATCGTGCCGGTCGAGCCCAACAGGCCGTACGACATCCGTGCGGTGATCACCGAGCTGGTGGACGACGGGGACTTCGTCGAGCCGCACGAGCACTGGGCGCCCAACGTGGTGTGCGCGCTGGCGCGGATCCGCGGCACCGTGGTCGGGATCGTCGGCAACCAGCCGCTCGTGCTGGCCGGCGTCCTGAACATCGCGGCCGCGCAGAAGGCCGCGAGGTTCGTCCGCTTCTGCGACGCCTTCAACATCCCCCTGGTCACCCTGGTCGACGTGCCCGGCTTCCTGCCGGGAACCGGCCAGGAGCACGACGGGATCATCCGGCACGGCGCCAAACTGCTGTACGCCTACTGCGAGGCGACCGTGCCCCGGATCCAGGTGATCCTGCGCAAGGCCTACGGTGGCGCCTACATCGTCATGGACTCCCGGTCCATCGGCGCGGACTACGCCGTGGCCTGGCCCACCAACGAGATCGCGGTGATGGGCGCGGAAGGCGCGGTGAACGTGCTGTTCCGCAAGGACCTCGCGGCCAGCACCGACCCGGAGGCGTTGCGCGCCAACCTGATCCGCGAGTACAAGTCGGACCTCGTGCACCCGTACTACGCGGCGGAACGCGGCCTGGTGGACGACGTCATCGATCCGGCTGACACCCGCGCCGTGGTGGCGAACGCCCTGGAGATGCTGGCGGACAAGAGAAAGAGCCCCACCCCCAGGAAGCACGGCAACGTCCCGCTGTGACGCGGCTCAGGCGGCGCCGATGTTCCGCGGGTACGCGAACAAGCCCGGCAGCCGCTCGACCGCCGCGCGGTCGCCGAAGACGCTCATGTCCCCGGAACCGACGAGCTCGGTGAGCGACCGCTTTCCGCTCAACAGGGCGTGCAGCACCCGCACGCTGGTCTCGACCGTCGCGTCGGGATCCCTCGCCAGCCCGCGGCTCAGGCTGATCCGCCGGTCGGCGACGCGCATCCGGAAGTGCTCACCGGACAGGCACAGCCCGAGGTCCACTGTGACGTTCCCGGCCGCCGCGGGGGAGAACAGGATGCTGAGCAGCAGCACCTGCGAGTCCTTGCTGCGAGTGCCGGTCAGGGACAACGAGGGCGACCGCAGGGCCCACCGGCCGAACCCCTCGATCACCGTCTCCAGCTCGCGGCCGTACGGGGTCAGTTCGTAGATCTGGTGGCTGGCAGGCGGAGGGAGCGTGCCGTGCCGGACGATCCCGGCATCGCCGAGCTCGCGCAGGCGCAGGGTCAGGATGTTGGGACTGATGCCCGGCAGCCCGGACCGCAGGTCGGTGAACCGTTTCGGGCCGAGCAGCAGCTCGCGGATCACGAGCAGCGCCCAACGCTCGCCGACGAGGTCGAGTGCGTGTGCCATCACACACCCATCAGCATAGGAACGTTTGGCTCGCATGCGTTCGAGGCTAACGGCGAGCCGACCGGGAGTCTTCTCCGCCGCTGCTGTCCATCGGCATTTCCGCCGCGGCACCGATGTCGCGGGCGAACCGCTCGGCGGACGCCTCGACGGACCGGGCCGCGGTTGCCAGCTCGTCGCCTGCGCCCACCATCAGCCCCACGAGTTGCGCTTCGAAGCACGGGCCCGCCTCCAGCGGCGGGATCAGGTACCCGCCAAGCTCCAGGGTGACCAGGCCGTGGGTCGCGTTCCACATCTGGTGCGCGACCAGCTCGGCGTTCGCCTGCCGGAAGCGGCCTGTGGCGATGCACCGGCTCGCGCACTCGACCACGTTGACCAGCGTGTAGCGGCCGTGGTGGCGGTCCTGCTCGCTCAACGAGAAACCGCCGAGCGAGGACGCGCCGAACATCACCGCGTACAGGTGCGGGTTGGCTTGGGCGTTGTGCCGGTACGCCCGGCCCAGCGTGGCCATGTCGGCCACCGGGTCGTCGGTGTGCCCGACCTGGGTCATGTGCCGCTGCAACCGGGCGAAGCCTTCGTGCACGATCTCCCGCACCAGCCCGCTCATTCCACCGAAATGGGTGTACACGGCCATGGTCGAGGTTCCGGCCGCCGCCGCGAGTTGCCTGGCGGACAACGCCTGCGGCCCCTTCTCGGCAAGCAGCCGGGCGGCCATGTCGATGAGCGCCGGTCGGGCTTTCGGGTCGGCTCGGCGAGGACTCACCTGGCCAGTGTGGCACACCGTGCGTCGGGCGATTCACTTTGCTGGCAAGGCAATCAGGGAGATGCGGGCGGCGGGCCGCGGCTGGCATCGTGGGTCCTGACCGCTCGGCTGCACCGGCCGTTGTGCACAGTTCCCTGCCACACCGAGGAAGTGGAGACGAGAACGACATGACCACGAACGTTGGCAGTGACCAGGAAGCTGTCGCCGCCGTCCCCGGCCGGATCGTCGCGGCCTGGGCTGAGCAGGACGGCGACGCGTTCGCCAGGACGTTCACCCCGGACGGGACGATGATCCTGCCCGGGGTGTTCCAGAAGGGACAGGACCAGATCCGGGAGTTCATGTCGGACGCCTTCGCGGGGCGCTTCAAGGGAACCCGGGTCACCGGCGAGCCGATCGATCTCCGTTTCCTCACACCGGATTCCGCGTTGGTGATCACCAGGGGCGGTGTGCTGGCGCCGGGGGAGACCGAGGTGTCCGCCGACCGCGCCATCCGCGCGACCTGGGTGGTGGTCAGGCACGACGGCGACTGGCGGCTGGCCGCCTACCAGAACAGTCCCGTGGCCGCGCCCTGACCGCTCCGAACACCGATCCGCCGCTGGTTCCCCCGGAGACCAGCGGCGGATCTCTTGTGGACAGTCTGTTGTGGATGTGGACATCCCGGTGTCCCGGCCGGTCGTGACCGGCCGGGACGCGCGGACGCCGGTCAGCCCGCGGCGACCGGAACCGGGGCGTTCGTGAGGATCACGGGCAACGTGTTGTGGCCGTTCATGATGAACGTCCCCTGCGAGTCGAGCTCCTCCGGCTCGACGGCCAGCCGCAGGTCGGGGAACCGTTCGAACAGGGCCGGCAGGGCGATCCTGGCCTCCAGGCGGGCGAGCGGCGCGCCGAAGCAGTAGTGCGTGCCGTAGCCGAAGCTCAGGTGTTCCTTGTTCTCCCTGGTGACGTCCCACTCCTCCGCGGAGTCACCGTGCACCTCGGGGTCCCGCCCGATCGCGCCGTACCCCATCAGGATGGGGTCGCCCTTCGGCACGGTCACCCCGTCGAGGTGGAGGTCCTCCACGGCGAAGCGCAGCGGCAGCATGTTGAGCGGCGACTCCAGCCGGAGCGTCTCCTCGATGACGTCGTCCCACGACACGCGCCCGTCGGCCACCATGGCCCGCTGCTCGGGATGCGTGAGCAGCTTGAGCACGGCGTGCGTGACGAGGTTCATCACCGTTTCGGAGCCGGCGCCCAGCGCGACGAACAGGGTGCCGATCAGCTCGTTGTCGGTCAGCTGGGTCTCGCCGACGGCACTGACGAGGTCGCTGGTCAGGTCGTCGGCCGGATGCGCCCGCTTGGAGGCGATGAGCTTGCCGAACTGTTCGTGCCAGTCGCGGATGTTGGCCTCGGCCTCCTCCGGGGTGAGCGACGAGTCCGGCGTCTTCTCGCCACCGCGCAGAACCGCGGCCCGGTCCTCCTCGGGGACGCCGAACAGGTCGCAGATGATCGTCGCGGGCAGCTGGTAGGAGAAGTTGCGCTTGAGGTCCGTCACCTCACCGGGAGGAGTCGCGGCGAGGTTGTCGAGCAGCCGCTGCACGGTGCGTTCGATGTAGGGCTGCATGGCCCGGACGCGCTTCGGCGTGAACGCCTTGACGACGGGCCGGCGCAGGCGCTGGTGCTCTTCGCCGTACGCGGTGGTCATGTTCTCCATCGTGGGCCAGCTGGCCAGCGGCCAGTCCGCCCCGATCTCCCCGCTCATCCAGGCGGGCCAGTGCATCCGCGGGTTCTTCGACACCTTGGGACTGGTCAGCAGCTCCATCGCCAGGGCGTGGCCGACCACGACCCATCCCCTGATGTCACCGGGAAGCTGGACCATGGCGATGCCAGAACCCTGTTCCCGCAACGATTTCGCTTCGCCGTGCACGTCCTGACCGGTCACGTCGAGTTTGTACGGGCAACGGCCTTCCATGCACGCCTCCTGCGCTGACGGGGTTTCCTTCTGTCGCCCTCGACGTTAGGCAGCCGTGCGGGGACGGGGCATCTTCGATGATGCGGGCTTGCCGGACGGCCGGAGGTGGTGGGGAAAGGAGCGTTGCTGCGCTTCTTCCTCCATGCCGGACGGACCGCATGTCAGAAGATGCGGCAGCGGAAAAGCCGGTGGAAGTGTCGACGGGGTCGACCAGGAGTCCCCGTGCGACAAGGAGCCGGCATGAAGCCTTTCCGAATCGAGATCCCGCAGGCCGACCTGGACGACCTGAACCGCAGGATCGCGGATGCCAGGTGGCCGGAGCGGTTGCCGGACACCGGCTGGGACCGCGGCGTCCCGACGGCGTACCTCAAGGACCTGGCCGAGTACTGGCGCACGTCCTACGACTGGCGTGCCGCGGAGGCGGAGCTGAACCGGTACCCGCAGTTCATGACCGAACTGGACGGTGCGAACGTGCACTTCCTGCACGTCCGGTCACCGGAGCCGGATGCGACGCCGATGCTGATCACCCACGGCTGGCCGGGATCGGTGGCCGAGTTCACGAAGGTCATCGGTCCGCTGACCGATCCGCGCGCACACGGCGGAGACCCGGCCGACGCCTTCCACCTCGTCATCCCGTCCATTCCCGGGTACGGCTTCTCCGGTCCGACGCCGCAGACCGGGTGGGACCTGATGAGGGTGGCGCGGGCGTGGGCCGAGCTGATGCGTCAGCTCGGTTACGGCAGCTACGTGACGCAGGGCGGTGACTTCGGCGCCCCGATCTCGATCCTCGTCGGACTGGTCGATCCCGAGCACGTCGCGGGTGTCCACCTCAACATGCTCGCCACCACGCCCAGCGAGGACCCCGCAGACCTGGTGGACCTGAGCGAGACCGACCAGGCCAGGCTGGCGCACTCGCAACGGTTCAACGACGAGCTGTCGGGCACGATGAAGCTGCATTCGACGCGCCCGCACACGGTGTCGTACGCCCTGACGGACTCGCCCGTCGGGCAGCTGGCGTACATCGTCGAGAAGTTCAAGGACTGGACGGACTCCGAGCGGGTGCCGGAGGACGCGGTCGACCGCGACCAGTTGCTGACCATCGTCACCATCTACTGGCTGACCGGCACCGCCGGCTCGTCGAACCAGACCTACTACGAGTCCGCCGCGCAGCTGCCGATCAACCTGCCGGTCGGCAGGTACCCGACCATCGAGGCCCCCATGGGCGTGGCGGTCTTCCCCCGAGCCGCGTTCGTCGCCATCCGCCGGTTCGCCGAGCGGGACTTCCCGACGATCGTGCACTGGACGGAACACGACCGCGGCGGGCACTACGCCGCCATGGAGGAACCCGACCTGTTCGTCAGCGACGTCCAGGCCTTCGGCCGGCTGCTGAAGAAGGACTGAACAGACCTAGTGCCCCAAGGAAGAGGAGGCCATGTCCAAAGGCCGGATCGGAAATCGTGCCGTGGTCCTCGGCGGGAGCCTGGGCGGGATCCTCGCGGCCAGGGTGCTGGCCGACTTCTACGCCGAGGTGCTGGTCGTCGACCGCGACCAGGTGCTCGGCGTCAGCGAACCCCGGCGCAGCACCCCGCACACGATCCACGCGCACGCCCTGCACGCCCGTGGCCACCAGGTCCTCGAAGAGCTGTTCCCCGGTCTGACCGACGGCCTCGTCGCGGCCGGGATCCCCACCTGCGACCTCGCCGAGATGCACTGGTACCTCAACGCGCGGCGACTCCGGGCCGCGCACACGGGCCTGCTCTCGGTGATGGCTCCCCGGCCCGTTCTGGAGGCGCACCTGCGGGCCTCGGTCGCGGCACTGCCGAACGTCACCTTCCTCGAACGGCACTCCATCCTGGGTGTGGTGGCGAGCGCTGACCGCGGTCGCATCACGGGAGTCCGCGTCGCACCGGGCGACGGCGAGGACGACCTGCTGCTGACGGCCGACCTGGTGGTGGACTGCACCGGCCGGGGCTCACGCACCCCCGTCTGGCTGGAGGAGCTGGGGTACCGGCGCCCGGAGGAGACGACCGTCAAGATCGGCCTGGCGTACACGACGCGGCACTACCGGCCGTACCCGGGAATGCTCGACGGGATCCCGTCGATCAACCAGATCGCCGGACCGTCCCACCCGCGCGGCGCGTTCTTCGGCAAGATCGGCCCGGACCTCGTGAACCTGTCGTTGACCGGTGTCCTCGGTGATCACCCGCCGACCGACCCGGACGCCTTCCTCGACTTCGTGCGCAGCCTGCCGGTGCCGCAGATCTACGAGACCGTGCGCGAGGCCGAACCCGTCAACGACCCGGTCAGCTTCCGGTTCCCGGCCAGCGTGCGCAGGCACTACGAGAAGCTGACCAGGTTCCCCGAGCGCTACCTCGTCCTGGGCGACGCGGTGTGCAGCTTCAACCCCGTCTACGGCCAAGGGATGAGCGTGGCCGCGATGCAGGCGATGGCGTTGCGCGACCGCCTGCGGCTCGGCGTCACGCCGGACGCGGGCGAGTTCTTCACCGAGGTGTCCCGCATCATGACACGCCGTGGGAGATCTCCGTCAGCGGGGACCTGGACTTCCCCGGCGTGACCGGGCCGCGACCGCTGAAAGTGCGTGTCGGCAACGCTTACATGGCGCGTCTGCAGTACGCGGCGACCAAGGACCCGAAGGTCACCGAGGGCTTCATGCGCGTGGCGGGCCTGCTCGACCGGCCGGACGCACTCATGCGTCCGGCGATGCTGCGTCGTGTGTTGCGGCACGCCGTTCTGCGGCCCGCACCCGGAGCACCCCTGCCGGCGAGTGCCCGCGCACCCGGCACCAGTTCCACCGCCTGACCCGATCACCCCTCGCGGAAAGAGAGAGCCAGATGCGTGTGCTGTTCGTGGTCGCTCCGTTCAAGGCGCACTTGTACGTGATGACGCCCGTGGTGTCGGCGTTCGTCACCGCAGGGCACGACGTCCGGGTCGCGGCCGCACCGGACCTCCTCGACACGATCGGGGCGATCGGGTTCACCGGAGTTCCGGTGGGCAGGGCGATCCCGATGGATCCGATGATGTCGTCGACCGAGCCCGACCGCGGCCCTGACAGGTCGGGCCTGCCCGTGTACAGGCCGGCGCAGACCGACTACCGGTTGGTGAAGGACCCGCTCGAGGAGCTGCGGCTGACGGCGTTCGGGTCCAGCACCCTGTTCCACCACGAAAGCATCTACGACGATCTCGTGCAGGTGGCCAGGGACTTCCGCCCGGACCTGGTGATCAGGGACCCGTTCATGTTCGGAGCGTCGTTGGCGGCCCGTGAGGCCGGCGCGTTCGACGCCCGGATGCTGTGGGGCACGGACGCGTTGGCGCAGCTGCGTGCCGACGTCTACGGCGAGGGCGGTGGCCTGCATCGCAGCGAGGGCAAGGAAGACCCGATGCGCGACTGGCTGGCGCCCGTCCTCGAGCGGTACGGCCACAAGTACGACGAGGGCGTGATGATCGGCGAGCGGACCATCATCGGCTGGCCCTCGTGGACCTACCGGCCCAAGGACGTCGACTACGTCCAGACGCGGGCCATCGCCTTCCACGGTCCACACAGGACAGAGAAGTGGATGTACGAGCAGCCCGAGCGCCCGCGGGTGTGCATCACCCAGGGCATCTCGCACCGGGACTACGACTTCGGCCGGACCGCTTTGCTCGACACCTTGTTCGAGGCGGTCGCCGACCTCGACGTGGAGGTCGTCGCGACGTTCAACGGCCGGCAGATCGCCTCGGCGACCACGGTGCCGGACAACGTCAAGGTGGTCGACTTCGTGCCGTTCAACGTGGTGCTGTCGACCTGCTCGGCCATCGTCCACCACGGCGGCTACGGCACGATGGCGGCCGCGCTCGTGGCGGGCATCCCGCAGCTGATCATCCCCAACATCTACTGGAACGAGAAGTGGTGGGCGTCGATCGCACTGGCCAACGGGCTGCAGGAGCAGGGTGCCGGTGAGTACGTCGCCGACGCCGACCAGCTCACGGCTGACCTGCTGCGGGAGAACCTCGTGCGGGTGCTGACCGAACCGAGCTACCGCGAGAACGCCGCACGGCTGCGTGACGACCACCTGGCCAGCCCCACCCCCAACGACACCGTCAGGGTCTTCGAGGAGCTCGTCGCCGCCCGCGCCTGATCTCCCTGGAACTCGCCAGGCCATGGATGTCGCTTCCCGGCCCGCGGCTTCGACCTCAGGGTGAGGGGTCCGTTCAGCGGGCCCGACGATGAGACGATTGGACTGGACATGGGTCTTCCCGTGGTGCATTTCGAGATCATCGGGAGCACTCCCGACAAGCTGCGCGACTACTACGGCAGTCTTTTCGACTGGCAGTTCAGCACCGGTGACGCCATCAGCGAGAAGGTCTCGCAGCCGGGGAACTACCACTTCGTGGACGGCAGCACGACCGGTGACGGGGACGGGATCAACGGCGGCGTCTGCGGTGGCGAGGGCTTCGAGCACCGGGTGCTGTTCTACGTGGGCGTGCCCGACGTGGAGGAAGCGCTGAGCAAGGCCGAGAGCCTGGGCGGCCAGCGCCTGCTGGGCCCCGAGCCGAAATCGGGAGAGTTCACCGTCGGGCAGTTCATCGACCCGGAGGGCAATGTGGTCGGCGTCGCCGGCCCGTCCGCCTGACCTGTAGAAGGAACCACATCGAGGACCTGCTGTGCCAATCGGCGCGGCAGGTCCTCGATCATGTGCGACTGCCTTCGGCAAGGTGTCGATTTCTTCGAAAAAGGCAATCTTGTTTTTGTCTTCTTCGTTGGTGCCGAATAGTCGTCAGCTCCATTGCCCGGCCGCCGCGGCGCCGCTTAGTTTGTTTCGGGAGGCCCGCCCGTTCATTCACTTTCGGCACGGCTGGAGGACGGATATGAAGCCTTTCCGGATCAATGTCTCGCCGGAGGCGCTGGCCGATCTCGACCGTCGGCTCACCCACACCCGCTGGCCACCGGAGTCGCCGGGCGACGGCTGGGACCGCGGTGTGCCCGTCGGGTACCTGGCGGAGCTGACCGACTACTGGCGCACCGAGTACGACTGGCGCGCGGCCGAGGAGGAGCTCAACCGGATACCGCAGTTCACGACCGAGATCGACGGCGTGCACGTGCACTTCCTGCACGTGCGGTCACCGGAACCGGAGGCGTTGCCGCTCGTCCTCACACACGGCTGGCCCAGCTCGGTCGTCGAGTTCCTGGACGTGCTCGGCCCGCTGACCGACCCTGCCGCGCACGGCGGTGACCCCGCTGACGCGTTCCACGTGGTCGTTCCGTCCATCCCGGGGTTCGGGTTCTCCGAGCCCGCCCGCGAACCTGGGTGGAACATCAACCGCGTCGCCAGGGCGTGGGCGGAGCTGATGCGGCGGCTCGGGTACGACCGCTACGGCGCCCAAGGCGGCGACTTCGGCTCGTTCGTCTCCTTGGAACTGGGGCGGATCGCGCCCGATCACGTGGTCGGAGCGCACTGCAGCATGCTCATCGCACCGCCCTCTGGCGACCCGGCGGAACTGGTCGCGCTCAGCGAGGCGGACCAGCAACGCCTCGGGCGGCTCCAGCGGTTCGAGAACGAGCTGAGCGGCTACTTCAAGCTGCAGGCCACCCGCCCGCAGACGGTGGCCTACGCCCTGACCGACTCACCGGTGGGGCAGCTCGCCTGGATCATGGAGAAGTTCTGGGAGTGGACCGACTCCGCGACCGCTCCGGAGGACGCCGTCAGCCGGGACCGCCTGCTCACCAACGCGATGATCTACTGGCTCACCGGCACCGCCGGACCGTCGGCGCAGATCTACCGCGAGTACGTGGAGGAGCTGCAGACGGGGTCCAGCAGCGAACCGATCGAGGTTCCCGTCGGGGTGGCGGTGTTCCCGCACGACCTGTTCGTTCCGGTGAGGCGGCTCGCCGAACGCGATCTGCCCACGATCGCCCATTGGACCGAATTCGACAGGGGCGGTCACTTCGCGGCGCTCGAACAACCGGAACTCTTCGTCGGTGACGTTCGAGCTTTCTTCCGTGACCGAAAGGGCAGGAATGCGGCAGAAAGGTGACATGTGCGTCGCGGTTCTGGGCGCCTCCGGTTTCGTGGGCACGGCGGTGACGGCGGCGCTGGCCCGCCGTCTCGTCCGGGTGCGCGCGGTCTCCCGTCGTCCCGCTCGCGCGCCGG
>NZ_VSRL01000276.1 GCF_012184385.1 Lentzea indica | reverse complement strand
GGTCCCCAACGCGACGCCGCCGTCGCTTTCGCCGCCGAACGTGCCACTCTGGCAACTGATGCACGCGCGTTGCTGTTCGTCGCGGACCGCAAGCTGGCCGAGGCCGAGGGCCAGCGCGCGGTCGCGTCGGAAGCCGTGCGCGTCCACGACGAGGCCGCCGCCCAGTGCTCGTCCCTGGGCGTGCCCGCGAACCGCGAAACGTTGTGGCGCCTGGCCAACCGCGCCGCGTGGGAAGCCGACCACATGGATTTGGTCTGCGAGGTCGCGCGCACCGAAAAGGCCGTCCGCGTGGAACTCGCCGCCCGCGGCAAGATCGATGCCGTGATGTCCGTGCCGGACCTGCTGGTGGACTACGAAACCGACTGCAAGGTCCGCGCCCGCCAGGCGTCGATGGCCGCGCAGCGCCCGCTTCTGGCGCAGGCACTGGAAGACCGCCTCCTGGCGGAAGCCACCGTCGCCGAGGCCACCGTCGCCCACACACGCGCTCTGGCTCTGCTGCGGCACGCCGTGACCGCGATCGGCGGCACCGGCGAGCGCCCGGAAGACCTGCTCCGCGCGATCGCCGAGTGGCAACGCGGCTGGGACCGCACGCTGCGCGAGGCGGAAGAAGAGCGCAACGCGTGGGCCGAACTGCAGTCTCTGCTGGCAGAAGGCACATTGAACGACCTGGAGACAACCCTCTCCGCCGCCCAGACCCACCACGCGTCGTTGCTGGAGACCGCCACCCGCTACGCCGCCTGCGGCCCGGTGGACCCGTCACTGGCCGCGTCCTGCGACTCCCTGGCCGCCACCGTGGCCGAGCTGGTCCGCGGTCTGCCCAGCGTCCCGGAAGCCGAGGAAACCGTGCAGGCCGCCACCGCCGCCCTGGCCGAGGTGACCGCCGAGGTGGAGGCCATCGACCTGGCCTCCCGCTACCTGACCGCCGCCCGCGAGAAGGTGCACAGCACTATCGCCCCCGCCCTGGAAACGACCCTTCGCACGTGGCTACCTCTCGTGACCGACGGCCGCTACGTCGATGCCGCTGTGGACCCGTTGTCTCTGACCGTGCGTGTGTGCACCGCCTCCGAGGCGTGGCACCATGCTTCACGTTTGTCCTTGGGCACTGCCGAGCAGATCTACCTCTTGCTGCGTGTGGCTCTCGCTCAGCACCTCGCCACTGAGGCGTGCCCGTTGTTGTTGGACGACGTCACGGTGCAGGCCGACGATGCTCGCACTCGTGCGGTGCTCGATCTGCTGCTGCGGTTGTCGGAGGACCGTCAGATCGTTTTGTTCGCCCAGGAAACCGCTGTGGTGGAGTGGGCCAGGGAACGACTGGGTGAGCGGGACGTCTTGCACCAGCTCACGCCTGTGGCGGCCTGACCAGCCGAGAGGCCACGAGCGCGGCGACCCGGTCGGCGGCTTCGTCCGGATCGTCGTGCTCCCACACGCGAACGACGAGCCAACCGGCGGCCGCAAGTTGCACGTTGGTGTCCTTGTCGCGGACGACCACGCCGTGCAGCTTCACCCGCCACCACTCGCGGTTCGCCTTCGGCAGCTGGCCGTGCTCGGGGCACGAGTGCCAGAAGCAGCCATCGACGAACAACGCGATCCGTGCCCCGCGCAACAGCACGTCGACACGCCTGCGGCGGTTGGTGCCGGGTGGTGCGACGTCCACGAGGTAGCGCAACCCTCTGCGGTGCAATGCCCGGCGAAGTGCCAGCTCCGGGGCGGTGCCGACGCGGCGTGTCCTGCGCATCACGCGGGAAGTCGCCTCGGACGTAGCTGGCGGGGCTGGTCCTGCATCGACATGGCGGTACACGACCTGCAGTTTCCCGTAATTGTCAGACCCCGTCGCTACCGTCGACCGCATGACCAACGCCGCCTTCCGCAAGCTGACCCCCACGGCCGACGAGAGGCTCGCCGAGCTGGGCCTGCGCCTCGCCGTCCTGGACCGCGCGATCGCCGCCGGCATCGACGCGCGCGCAGCCTCGCCACCGTTCGGCCCGACCAACGCACCGGGCCTGCTCGACTGGATCCACCGGGTGGGCACGTTGCGGCAGCTGCTGGCCGCGGAGGGGTGGCAGCGGCTCGACCACTGGAACGCGGGCCTCGCGCGGCACCCGTCGCGGCCGATCCTGCTCGGCACGCTGCAGGGCAACCGCGGGACTGGATCGCTGGACGCGCCGTTGCGCAGCGACTACGCGAAGGGACCCGCGATCGCGGCGATGATGCGGGACAACGACCACGACCAGTTCGCGCTGTTCGAGAACGCACGCAGCGAGGGGCTGAAGTTGTGGTTCCTGGTGACGTATCCGCTGCAGCTGGAGGATCGGCTCGTGGTGCTGCGGGAGGTGTCGCAGCCGGAGCCCACGCCGCAGAACCAGATCATCGAGCGGTGGGCGCACCGGATCCCGTTGCCGCCGATGGAGTTCCCGCTGCTCAAACAGCCCAATGTGGACGGTCCGGAGGAGGTGGACTTCCCGATCGCGCTGCGCCGCTGACTGGGCGAGGCCGAGCCTCACCGGGCGCGACCACCTGATCACGCCCAGCGCCGATCGCGCTTGGCCTCCGTCGTGACTGCCGGCGACGAACAGCGGAAGCGACCCGCCAAGCTCATACCTCCGTCCGTCCGGTCTGTTCGGACCCGCGTGGCACTGCGGCGCGACAGCAGCGACAATGGCCGGATCATGCTCACCCCGTCGCGACTCACGCTCGCCCGTACCCGGCGCGGACTCACCGCGGCCGAGCTGGGGCGCAAGTCCGGGGTGCAGGCCAGGGCGATCAGCGAGTACGAGCGCGGGCAACGCAGGCCCAAGCCCGCCACCGTCGAGGCGCTGGCCGGGGCACTCGGTTTCCCGGCGGCCTTCCTGAGCGCGCTGGCACCGCCACGGCCGCAGAACGGGCCGGACGACGTCCAGGCGACCGCGGCGGCGCAGCTGGCGATCGAGTTCAACGCGTGGCTGGAGCGCCTGTTCGTGCTCCCCCAACCGAACCTGCCACCGCCCAGGACGTCGCCGAGCGGCACACGTGACGCCTGGAGGCTCGACACCGGACCGGCGCCGAACATGGTGCAGCTGCTGGAGTCCCACGGGGTGCGGGTGTTCTCGCTGCCGGTCGACTGCACCGGGCAGGGAGCGTTCTCCTGCTGGCACAACGGAACGCCGTTCGTGTTCCTGAACCCGACGGCCACGCCGGAGCAGGCGAGGTTCGACGCGACGAAACAACTCGCCGTCCTTCTCGGCCATGACGAGCCCGTGGAGTTCGCCGCCGAGTTCCTCATGCCCGAGAAGCAGCTGTACGGCACCAACCACCGGCATTGGTTCGTGTCGCAGGCACAGTTCGCGACACGGACCAACGCGCACGACACCCAAGGATCGATGGTCCGCAGGGAGACCTCGAAGCTGCTGACCAAGGTGTTCAGGGTGCTCCGCGAGAACGGCACGACACCGCTCCACGTGGCCAAAGAGCTGAACCTGGGCCTGGAAGAGCTCAACGGCCTGGTGTTCGGGCTCGTCCTCACGGCACTGCCAGGTGGCGGAGAACCAGGACCGAGAGGGCGCGCACGCCTTACCCTGGTTCGCTGATCGACCTGGGGGACCCGGAAATGATGTTCTTGCGCTACCTCGTGGCGGCGCCGCTCATCCTGCTGAGCTACGCCGTCGTGCCGTTCGGATACCTGACGCTGTCGTCGTACCTGTTCCAGCGGTCGTTGCCGGGCGGGCACGAGGAGTTCGACTTCGCAGCCGAGTTCATCGAGAACTTCACCGAGTTCGGCGGGTTCTGGCCCGTCCCGGTGGCGTTCCTGCTCTTCGCGGGCCTCTGGTGGATGACGGCGGCATGGCCGCGGATCGCACTGCTGCCGTCGGTGCCGGTCGCGTTCGGCGGGGTTGTCAGCGGGCTGGCCGACGGCTGGCAGAAGACCGCACTGGCCGCGGCGACGCCGTTCGTCGCGTGGGGGACTCGCGTGGCTCGCGGCAAAGATCGTGTCGCGGCCGATCACCGGCGACGTGCAGCGCTCGGCCGTCGAGGTCCTCATCGGACTGCGTGGTGGTGGCCGGCTCCGGGTGCAGTCGCGCAGGCTGTTGCTGGACAAGCTGCCTCCGCCCCGGCACGGGGAGTCGCCGGCCGGGGCGCGTCGCGATCCGGTTCGACCGGATCAGCCACGTCGAGGCAGGGGCCGTGCACACGCCGGCGCAGTGGCGGTTCGGCAACACCAGCGAGCTCACCATCACGCCAGGACCGGTGCTGCGGATCATCGGCGGCGGGCAGGAGTGGCTGCTGCCGGTCGAGGATGTCGCCCCGGTGCAGCGCCTGATCGTCGAACGCGCGCAGGCCCGTGCCAAGCCGGACCCTCGCCCGCCGCTGGAGAGTGCGCGCTGGGCCAACGCCAAGAAGCTGTGGGACCTCGGCGACGCTCAGCCGATGCGGCCCAACACGCAGAAGGTCAAGCACGGCACGCACCACCTCATGCTGGTGATGAGTGTCCTCACCGCGGCCATGGCCGGATACGCCGTGTTCCGCATCTTCACCGACAGCTGGGGCTTCCTCGTGGGCGTCCTCTTCTTCGGCGGCGTCTCCTACGGCATGGCGCGTACGTGGGCATCTCTCGGTGCCACGCAGAAGCTCGCCGAAGAGAACCCGCGACCACCGATGGCCGACGATCCCGATCCGCGACGCATTCCGGTCACAGGCTGGAGTGCACAGCCCGTTGTATTAGGCCAAACGAGCGATTTGTGAAACGTATCGCCCGGCATACCCGACACTGAGAGTGACGGGAAGCCGAGTCGTGAGGACGCCCCATGACGATGCAGCAACGTACAGAGCCCTCGCCCGCCGCAGTTCTGATCGCTGTTGCCGTGCTCGCGCTGGTTCTGACCGTTGCTTTCGGCCCGCTGGGCTTCGTCATCGGCCTCGCACTGTTCGCCCTGATGTTCATCGGCACCAAGAACGGAACGTCAGAACAGAACGCCGCGACGCGCACTCGCTCCCGCATCCGCCGCCTCTCCACCGCGGGGCGGGTCGCGATCGTCGGCGAGTCGTACTACCAGGACGCCATCGCCGAGGTCGCGAGGCACTCAACAGCACAAACGCTGGACGAGGCCGTCCCCGCCACGGCGGTGCTCGTGCCGGAGCCCTCCAACCGGCACGACCGCCAGGCGGTGCGGGTCGACCTGCTGCGCGGCGACGGCTCCGCCATCACCGCCGGCTACCTGCGCAGTGACCAGGCGGCCGACTACCAGCCACTTCTGCTCGAACTGGCCGAACGCGGCGAGGTCGGCTCGTGCCCGGCCCGCATCGTGGGCGGTGGCCAGCGCTACTACGGCGTGCACCTGCATCTCGGCGACCCTCGGCTGCTGCTGCTCGACCACGAGGCCCTCGGCACGGCCCCGACGCTCCCCGCCGAACAACAGGTGACCGTCACAGGCGAGGAAGCCCACCAGCACGTGCTGCACCGCGTGGTCAACGGCCGCACACCCGTCCACGTCATCGCCGAGCTGAGGGACTGCCGCATCGACAATGGCTCCCACACGGGCGAACACACTCTCGAGGTACTGCTCGAAGGCGAACGCATCGGCCAGCTCACCTACGCGATGGGCCTGCGCTACTGCGAAATCGCGCAAGAGTGGCGCGCCCACACGGGGCGCGCGCTCTGCGAAGCCGTGATCACCAACGAGGGCACCCGTGGTCTTCACGCGAACTTGCTGCTGCCTAAATGATCGCCTGATCGACCTTGCACGGATGGCATCGCCAGAAGTACGGCTTGCCTCGGCGTTGGGAAGCTGACCGCCACAGCTCGAAGTCGCGACCGCACTGTGAGCACTGCGGCGGATGGCCGAACTTCTCGGCCTGCAGGTCTTCCAGCAACCGCTCGGCGAACGCGGCGCCCTGGCAGGTGATCATGACCTCCCGGCTGCGGTTCTGCGACAACGGGTTGTGGCTGCCCATCAGCACGGTTCGACGGTCGATGACCACGACCTTGCGGTGCTCGACCTCCGACCGGATCACCTTCGCGCCGGTCAGCACGAGCTCCTCGAGCCAGCGGCGGAAGCTGTCCTTGCGCATGTTCGTGTCCCGCTCAGTGCGCACGAACACCCGGATGTCAACACCTCGCGCCACCGCGTCGGCGATCAACGGCAGAAACCGGGAGCTCTTCTTCGCCACCCACGGCGACCACATCCACACGGACTTGCGCGCCGCCTTGAGGTGCGTGTCCAGCGCGGCGTCGAACGAGAACTCGTCGTCGATGTCGGTGACCTCGACCAGCCCGCGCAGCACCTCCTGCAGTTCGGCCTCGATGGGCGACACCGCCCGGAACTCCACGGTTTCCGTCAACCCCAGGAGCACACCGGCCCGGCACCACTGCACCTCTCCCGCGGCCCCCAGGGCCCGCAGCGCCCCGAGCGGAGTCCCGCCGACCGCGCCCTTCACCGCCCGCGGCTGGTTGGCAATGATGTACAACCGCTTGCGCGCCCGTGTGATCCCCACGCCGAACAACCGCACGCCCGACCGCTCGAATTCGTCGCCGCCACGCCACTTCGCCTTGCTGATCCACCCGGTGCCGTCCTCGACGAGGTCGAAGACCACGGTGTCGAACTCTCTGCCCTGGAACGAATGCGCGGTCCCGACCGGCACGTGGAGGTTCTGCCCGGCGTCGCGCAGGACGGCGTGCGTGGCGTCGGCCTGCTGTTTGAAGGTCGTCACGATGCCGACCGGGCCGTCCGCGAGGTGATGCTGCACCAGGCTTCGCGCGAGCAGCGCTCCCACCGGCCACCAGCCGGCCAGCTTGCTGGACCTGTTCACCTGGTTGAGCTCAGGCAGTCCGTTCACGTCGATCAACACGATCTCGGTGTCCTCAGGCGGCCGGCCGCTGACTTCGGTGACGCCGTCCTCGAGCACCTGGTAGACGACGTCGTTGGCGAGCCTGCGGAGGTTCGGGCCGAACCGGAACTGGTGTCGCAGCCCCACGCAGCCCGCGTTCGCCGCCACGTGCTCCGGCGCCAGGATCCCGCAGTGGCTGAACGAGTCCGGTTTGAACCAGCGTCGTACAGCCTCGTTCCTGCTGCGATCCGCCTCCGGGGTCACGGGAGGAAGCTGCAGGAAGTCGCCCAGCAACGTGGCCGTCGTCGTTGCCCGTGCCACGGCCAGCAACACCTCGCCCACGACCGCGGCGCCCGCCTCGTCAACCAGCACCACGTCGAACTGCTGACGAGCCACCGCGGGATGGGCCCGTGAGCGCGCCAAAGTCGTCGCCACCACCATCGCGTCCGCGACGATCTCGCCCTCGGCGTCGCGCCGCAGCCTGGTGATCTGCTTGGTGAGGTCGCGGAGCCGGGCTTCCAGCCCCTCGCGGTCGTTGTCCCGTTGCAGCGCCTGAAGCTGCTCGCGCTTCTGGTGCTTGCCAGGCAGACCTCCGCTGTCCGCGGACGTGATCAGCAACAGGTCGTCGTCGGTCACCAGGCCCCGCGCCACCAGCTGATCGCACAGCTTGCCGAGCTCACGTACAAGTTTCCCCGCGTCGCCACACCGGCGCTGAACCTCGGCTCGGTCGCGCTTCCACAGCGCGAACTCGTCGTCCGCCCGCGCCAGATCCGCTTCAGTCACGGGGTGTGCGGCAGCGTGTGCCTGCTGGATCAACGGTTCCAGTGCTTGATGTTGCTCGGCCACGTGCGCTTCGAATCGCCCCAGCCGTTCCTGTGCTTCGGTCACCAGACGGCGGTTGCGCCATCGGGTGAACCACCGTCCGCCGGCGTTCGAGACCTTGAACTCCACGTGCGCCGCGCTTGCGCGTTCCTGAACCAGGTTCCGGTCCAGCTCGGCCAGCCTCGCCGACATTTTCGCGGCGTGACGCAGTTCCTCACGTGCCGGAGCGAGCCGGGCGAGCTCGGCGGTCGCCGTCTTCAGACGGGCATTGACGGCCAGGAGATCGCGATCGAGCCTCTCGCGCTTGGCCATCGCCTTGTCCAGGTCGGCTCGCCGGGCATCGTGCGCCTTCGACGTGGCGAGCCGTTGCTGCGCACGCACGTAAGCCTGGTGGTTGTAGTCGCCAAGCTCGGTGTCCAGCTCGGCCAGCCGGACGTCGACGCGGTCGGCCTCCGCGATCTCGTCCTGCACCCGCTGCCGCTCGGCATCCACCTCCACGGTCTTCCTGGCTGCCAGCCGATCCAGCTGCACGTCGTCGTTGTTGACGAGCTCGGGCAGGTGCGGCGGCCCGACCCTGAGCACCAGGCCCGGCTTCGGGCGCAGGTGCTTGATGACCTCGTTGAGCGCGTTGTCGACGGCCACGTTCGCCGTCGACACCAGCAGCACGCGCTTCCCTGTGCTGACGAGATCCTCGATCGCCCGTGCGAGCACACGGGTCTTGCCGGTTCCGGGAGGCCCCCACACGGCGTGCAGACCTGGCTCGACACAGGCGAGATAGGCTTGCCGCTGAGCAGGGAGGAAGCCCGGCGGGTAGTCGCCAGGCCGTGCCGGTACCGGGTCGAGCGCGCCGGCCGCGAGCCTGTCCGCCAGCTTCGCGTTCTGGATCGCGGCGATGCCGTCCCGGAGCTTGCGCAACAGTTGCTGCGGCGTCAGGCGGACCGTCCACAGCCAATCGCAGCCCTTCGGCAGGGTGCCCTCCGCTTGGACTTTGAGCACTTCGTCAGTGACCTGCGAGCGGGCGACCGGAACTGTCGTGCCGTGCTCAGGTCCCTCTTTGTCCGCGAAGCACAGCTGGTCGAAGCTGTCCGCGGTCGGCGGGCGCCGGGAGCCGATGTGCAGATCGAGCACGTACCAGCCATCGGCCTGCGCGACGGCCCTGCCCAGCAGCTTCCACTCGCCCTGAGCGCCGCTGCCAACATGCTTGAGCAGTTCGTCGACCGCTTCGAGGACCTCGCCACGCCACCCTGCCATCCCTCACCTCGTTCCTGTTCGAACGAGTAAACCAAGAGCGGCAGTGGCACCACAGCGAGTTGATCGAATGGAGCAACGTCAGACGAACCTGCTGCTGCCCAAGTAGTCGGCGAACGTTCGCGGCTCACGGCCGAGGACCCGCTGCACGCCGTCGGACAGGTGCGCCTCTGCTCCCGTGCGGATGCGCACGAGCAGCATGGTGACCAGGTCGGCGATGTCGTCCGGGTAGCCGAGGCCACGCATTGAGGCAGCGAACTCCTCCGGGGTGACGTCGGTGTAGAGGACGGGGTTGCCGGTCACTGCCACGATGCGCGCCAGCATCTCGGCGAACGACAAGGCCTCCGGGCCGCTCAGCTCGTAGGTCTTCCCCTCGTGGCCGGCCTGGGTCAATGCCGCGACGGCGACCTCGGCGATGTCGCGGACGTCGATGAACGGGTGGATGCCCTGACCGGCGGGCACCGCGAGCTCGCCGTGCTGCACGGGCGCGGCGAACATGTCCTCGTCGAAGTTCTGCATGAACCAGGTCGGCCGCAGGATCGTCCACTCGACGCCCGAGTTCTTGATCGCCGCCTCGAACGGGTCGTCGTCGGGTGCACTGCGCATGGACAGCAGGACGAGCCTGGTGACGCCGGACTTCACTGCGAGGGGGACGAACTCGGCGAGTGCCACGGGGTTGTCCGGCGGCACGACGTAGACGGCGGTGGTGCCGGCGAGGGCGGGCTCCCAGGTGTCCGGGATGGACCAGTCGAACTTCGTTGCCGAGGTCCGCGACGCGGGACGAGCCGCGGGGCCGAGGAGTTCGGTGACGCGACGACCGGTCTTACCGGTGGCGCCGAGCACGAGGACGGTTGACGACTTGATTCCGCTCAATGTTGACATGACTACAGCCAATCAACATTGACGCGGACGATCCATGCTTGATCAGCCGCCATCCTTGCTCGTTCGTCCACGTGGTACTTAGTGGACATGAGTGAGCGTGATCTCGTGGACCTGAGGGATGCGTTGCGGGCGTTCGCCGCTGCCCGCGACTGGGACAGCTACCACACGCCCAAGAACCTGGTGATGGCGTTGTCCGCGGAGGTCGGCGAGCTCACCGACCTCTTCCAGTGGCTGACGCCCGAAGAGGCAGCGAATGCAATGAAAGACCCAGAACTCGCGTGGAACGTGCGGGACGAGCTTGCGGACGTGATGCACTACCTCACCAGGCTGGCGGACAAGCTCGGTGTCGACCTCGTCGAGACCGCGTTCGCCAAGATCGAACGCAATGAGCGGCGGTTTCCCACCGGGGATCTGCGGCCAGTGCCGGTGGAGAAGGGTGAGCTGTGAGTCTGCAAAGCGTGCAGGTCCTGCACGTGCACCAAAAGGTCACGTTCATGACCAACCGTTACGAGGTCTTCGTCGACGACAACGGCGAACCGGGCGAGCTGGTCGGCTTCGCCGAGCAGAAGAAGTTCAAGATCAAGGAACGGATCACGGTCTACACCGACTCGTCGAAGAGCCAGGTGCTGTTCGAGTTCAACGCCCGCAAGGCGCTCGACCTCGGCAGCGGCTACGACGTGACGGACGCGAACGGGCAGCTGATCGGGTTGTTCCGCAAGGACTTCGCGAAGTCGCTGCTGCGGTCCACCTGGCACTTGGAGCAGCCGGGCTGGGGCAAGACGACGGGTGCTGAGCGCAACAAGTGGTTCGCGGGTGTTCGACGGCTGTGGCAGTGGATCCCGATCGTTGGCGAAGCGCCGTTCCCCATGCGGTATCACTTCGACTTCACCACGGAGAACGGCGCTCCCGTGTTCAGCGTCGACAAGAAGACCTGGGTTCGTGACCACTACCTGGTCCCGATCCAGGATCCTGGCGTCGACCGCCGGCTCGTGGTCGCCCAGGCCGTCGCGCTCGACGCGCTGCAGTCCCGCTAGAGGTACGTGAGCAGGAGGAGGATCAGGCACACCAGCAGCACGACGCCGAGCACCGCGGGCAGGATCGACTGCGATGACGGCGCGGGCTCGCGGGCGTGCCTGCCCCGCCTCCTGCACGCTCGCCACCGCAAAGGTGCCTCCCCTACCCACTGCTCGTTCATGACGATCACGGTAGGGACGAACAACCTGGGCTTGACCCGTGTCACCCGCTCGCCTGGGGCGCGTCACCCGGACGGCGGCTCAACCGAACACAGCGGACAAACACGGCACAGCACGAAAAAGCCCTGCGGGGAGCGCTTGTGGCGCTCAACCCGCAGGGCAAATTATGTTCGGCGGCGACCTACTCTCCCACACCGTAACCAGTGCAGTACCATCGGCGCAGAAGGGCTTAACTACCGGGTTCGGAATGGGACCGGGTGTTTCCCCAAC
>NZ_VSRL01000275.1 GCF_012184385.1 Lentzea indica | reverse complement strand
CCGGCCGTGGCACCGAACATCGGCCGCGCCCACACCGGTTGCGGCGTCGGGATCGAGGCGTTGGCGTCGCCCATCGCGCCCCACGCGATGAACCCGCCCCTGGGCCTCGAGACGGGTGATCGACTCGAGCTCGCCGTAGTCGAGGAAGACCCCGCGGCAGCCGTCGCACTGCTCGATGTGAACGCCCATGCGGTCGAACGTGCGCATGTTCGCATGACACTTGGGACACTGCATCGTGATGAGCCTCCTGGGTGGGACCGGACAAAACCGATATTAGCCGCGGTCGCCGGTGTCGTGCGTCGCGACGATCCGACGACACGCATCGACCAGCGGTTCCACTGGCTGCAGACCGGTCACGAGTGCCCGCGCTGCCATTTGAACAACGTACGCCTGAGCCGGAATGTTGAGGACATCCCATTCCGATGTCGTCAGCGCCACACCACCCGTTTCACGGTAGGCGTTGAGGAACCTTGCCCACAGATCACCCGGAAGGATGCCCGCCGCATACAAAGCCGCAGGTCGCGCCAGGTCCCACACCGGATCGCCCACCCCGAGATCGTCCACGTCGATGAGCCGCCAGGCACCCCGGTGAACGAGCTGCCCGAGGTGCCAGTCGCCGTGGATGAGAGCCCTTGCCGACATGTCGAGACGCGGCAAGACCTCGAACGCCGCCAGCACCACATCGGCGTGCGGAAGCTCCGGCGGCAACGCCCGAATGGCGCGCACGATCCGTTCCGGCGCACCGGCCACGGGCCCCTGCACAGGCAACGCGTGCAGCTTCGCGAGCAGCTGCGCGCTCTCTTCCCACGGCGCCGCGTCGGGATCCGCCTGGCTCACCGGCGTTCCGTACGGCCACACCGTCACCGGCCGGTCGTCCACGAACTGCAACGGCTTCAACGGCGGCAGCATCAGCTCCGGATGCGCCGCCGCGATCTCCAGCCGCTGCCGCAACGCCGCCACGTCGGTGTCCGCGGGGTGCGCCTTGGCCACCACGTCACCGACGCGCACCACCACGACGTCGCCGCGGTCGCGCCGAGCACCTCGGGGTCGGCGGAAGAGCCGGTCAGCGAGGCCATCGCCGCAATCAGGTCGTCCACACGCACAGTGAATCAGCCGCGTGATCGCCTGCGTCACCTGGTGACGCAGATCGTCCTCACCGGTTGCGGGTACGTCTTCGAGTCGTTCCCGGCGTACAAGGCGCACAATGCGCGTCGGACTCGCCGTCGACGACATTCGTCGCCTTGCTCGTGCCAGCCGGAGCGCCCGGACGGCACCAGCGTCAGGGTTGCGATCAGGACTGCGGACCTCACACGGTCTTCAGGCAGATCGTGGTGGCGGGGTCCGGGTAGGTGCGGGCCTCGTCGGTACCGCACAGCGACCGATCGTCGGCATTGGCCACTTTGGACACCCGCTGGGACCCGCCCGTGCCGCACGCGACACGTTCGTGGAACGCGCTGCCTCGCTTGAGGCAGTCGCCTTCCTTGGTGTTGAGCACGAAGCAGTAGTGCTTCAAGCCGGCGGGCTTGCCGGCCCGGCTGGCCGTTTGCACGAGGTAGTCACCTTTAGGACACGACTTCTTCTGTTCGAGTTTCACGAGCCGATAGACCGCCTCGGGCGATGTGCAATCGGTCTCATTCATGTCGAACTTGCCGTCGGACTTGCTGACCGGTTCCGCGCAGTCACCGACCTCGGGTTCCGAGAACATGTCGCCGATGATGAAGAAGCCGGGTACCACGAGCACCAGGGCGATGAGGCCGTAGACCAGCAGGTTGAGCTTCAAAGTGCGTTCTCCATCACACGAGTACCCTGAGTTTCAGGGCCCATGTCTACTGCAGGTGCGCCTGCGGTACCCCCGTTTTGACCCAGGTAGACGTGGGCGGGTATCTTTGCTACTCGTGCCCGACCCATGTCGGGCCGCTCCGCGTGCCCTTGAGGCCGTGGTGTCCTCCACTCGCAGGGGCAGTTGAACTGTTGCTTGCGGACCTTGGGAGCGGGCGACACGCCCGACCTCGGGTGCAGAGAGGGATCAAGAAACACGAGGGTGAACCGCGAGGGGAACCCGCAAAAGACGGAAGAAGCAGCCGGCGAATGCCAACGATCCAGCAGCTGGTCCGCAAGGGCCGCACGGACAAGGTGGCCAAGCAGAAGACGGCGGCCCTCAAGGGTTCGCCGCAGCGGCGCGGTGTGTGCACCCGCGTCTACACCACCACCCCCAAGAAGCCGAACTCCGCACTGCGCAAGGTCGCTCGCGTGAAGCTGACCAGCGGCATCGAGGTCACGGCCTACATCCCCGGTGAGGGTCACAACCTCCAGGAGCACTCGATGGTGCTCGTGCGTGGCGGTCGTGTGAAGGACCTGCCGGGTGTTCGTTACAAGATCATCCGTGGCTCTCTCGACACGCAGGGTGTCAAGAACCGCAAGCAGGCTCGCAGCCGCTACGGCGCGAAGAAGGAGAAGAGCTGATGCCCCGCAAGGGACCGGCCCCGAAGCGGCCGCTGATCTCCGACCCGGTCTACAGCTCGCCGCTCGTGACCCAGCTGATCAACAAGGTGCTGGTCGACGGCAAGCGTTCCGTGGCCGAGAAGATCGTCTACGAAGCGCTCGAAGGTGCTCGCGAGAAGACCGGCACCGACCCGGTCGTCACGCTGAAGCGCGCGCTCGACAACGTGAAGCCGGCGCTCGAGGTCAAGAGCCGCCGCGTCGGTGGTGCGACCTACCAGGTTCCGGTCGAGGTCAAGCCCGGCCGCTCCACCACGCTGGCGCTGCGCTGGCTGATCACCTTCTCGCGGCAGCGCCGTGAGAAGACCATGGTCGAGCGTCTGATGAACGAGCTGCTCGATGCGAGCAACGGTCTCGGTGCGAGCGTCAAGCGCCGTGAGGACACGCACAAGATGGCCGAGTCCAACAAGGCCTTCGCCCACTACCGCTGGTGATGTGATGCCCGGCCCCGCGAGGGGCCGGGCTCTCCCAGCCCTAGTGAGCCCACAAGCTCAAGACAGGGGAAAGACCCGTGGCACAGGACGTGCTCACTGATCTTGCCAAGGTCCGCAACATCGGGATCATGGCCCACATCGACGCGGGCAAGACCACGACGACTGAGCGGATCCTCTTCTACACGGGGATCAGCTACAAGATCGGCGAGGTGCACGACGGCGCTGCCGTGATGGACTGGATGGAGCAGGAGCAGGAGCGCGGCATCACGATCACGTCGGCCGCGACGACCTGCTACTGGAAGAACCACCAGATCAACCTGATCGACACGCCGGGCCACGTCGACTTCACCGTCGAGGTCGAGCGCAACCTGCGCGTCCTCGACGGCGCTGTTGCCGTTTTCGACGGCAAGGAGGGCGTCGAGCCGCAGTCCGAGCAGGTCTGGCGGCAGGCGACCAAGTACGACGTCCCGCGCATCTGCTTCGTCAACAAGATGGACAAGCTGGGCGCGGACTTCTACTTCACCATCCGCACCATCCAGGAGCGTCTCGGCGCGAAGCCGCTGCCGATCCAGATCCCGATCGGTGCCGAGAGCGACTTCATCGGCGTCGTCGACCTGATCGAGATGCGTGCTCTCACGTGGCGTGGCGAAGTCCAGAAGGGCGAGGACTACGCGATCGAGGAGATCCCCGCGGATCTCGTCGAGCGTGCGCAGGAGTTCCGCGAGCAGCTTCTCGAGGCCGTCGCCGAGACCGACGACGACCTGACCGAGAAGTACTTCGAGCAGGGCGACCTGTCGGTCGAGGAGATCAAGACCGGCCTCCGCAAGATCGTCTCGGAGGGCACCGCCTACCCGATCCTGTGCGGTTCCGCGTTCAAGAACAAGGGCGTGCAGCCCATGCTCGACGCGGTGATCGACTTCCTGCCGTCGCCGCTCGACCTCCCGCCGGTCGAGGGCACGCTGCAGGACGGCGAGACCATCGTGAAGCGCAGCCCGTCGAGCGACGAGCCGTTCTCCGCGCTGGCGTTCAAGATCGCCGTGCACCCGTTCTTCGGCAAGCTGACCTACATCCGGGTCTACTCGGGCAAGGTCGCCGCGGGCACCCAGGTCGTCAACGCGACCAAGGACCGCAAGGAGCGCATCGGGAAGATCTTCCAGATGCACGCCAACAAGGAGAACCCTGTCACCGAGGCCATCGCGGGCCACATCTACGCCGTGATCGGTCTGAAGGACACCACGACCGGTGAGACCCTGTGCGACCCGCAGCACCCCATCGTGCTCGAGTCGATGACCTTCCCCGAGCCCGTCATCCAGGTGGCCATCGAGCCCAAGACGAAGGCGGACCAGGAGAAGCTCGGCACCGCGATCCAGAAGCTGGCAGAGGAGGACCCGACGTTCCGGGTCAACCTCGACCAGGAGACGGGCCAGACCATCATCGCCGGCATGGGCGAGCTCCACCTGGACATCCTGGTGGACCGCATGCGCCGCGAGTTCAAGGTCGAGGCCAACATCGGCAAGCCTCAGGTGGCGTACCGGGAGACCATCCGCAAGGCGGTGGAGAAGTACTCCTACACCCACAAGAAGCAGACCGGTGGCTCCGGCCAGTTCGCGAAGGTGCTCGTCACCGTCGAGCCGCTGGAGAAGAAGGAAGACGGCGCTCTCTACGAGTTCGTCAACGCGGTCACCGGTGGTCGCATCCCGCGTGAGTACATCCCGTCGGTCGACGCGGGTGCACAGGACGCGCTGCAGTACGGCGTGCTGGCGGGCTACCCGCTGGTCGGCGTGAAGGTGACGCTGCTCGACGGCGCCTACCACGAGGTCGACTCGTCGGAAATGGCGTTCAAGATCGCTGGTTCGATGGCACTCAAGGAAGCCGCCCGTCAGGCGTCTCCCGCGATCCTCGAGCCGCTGATGGCCGTCGAGGTCACGACGCCCGAGGAGTACATGGGCGACGTGATCGGCGACCTGAACTCCCGCCGTGGCCAGATCCAGGCCATGGAGGAGCGCAGCGGTATCCGTGTCGTCAAGGCACTGGTTCCGCTGTCGGAAATGTTCGGGTACGTGGGTGACCTGCGGTCCAAGACCCAGGGTCGTGCCAACTACTCGATGGTGTTCGACTCCTACGCAGAGGTTCCCGCGAACGTCTCGAAGGAGATCATCGCGAAGGCGACTGGGGAATAACCCCGCACCGGAGCACCGCAGTTCCACCGCGGGCTCTCCGGGGTTAGTCCCTGGGGTCCGCACTTTCCGACCCTGACGTGTAGTCCGGCGGGTGGCCACAGATGCCCGCCGGACCAGCAAAGAAGAAGTCCAGGAGGACAATCCAGTGGCCAAGGCGAAGTTCGAGCGGACGAAGCCGCACGTCAACATCGGTACCATCGGTCACATCGACCATGGCAAGACCACGCTGACCGCGGCGATCTCCAAGGTTCTGCACGACGCGTACCCCGATGTGAACGCTTCGTTCGCGTTCGACCAGATCGACAAGGCGCCGGAAGAGAAGCAGCGCGGCATCACGATCTCGATCGCGCACATCGAGTACCAGACGGAGAACCGTCACTACGCGCACGTCGACTGCCCCGGGCACGCCGACTACATCAAGAACATGATCACCGGTGCGGCGCAGATGGACGGCGCCATCCTGGTGGTCGCGGCGACCGACGGTCCGATGCCGCAGACGAAGGAGCACGTCCTCCTGGCCCGCCAGGTCGGCGTCCCCTACATCGTCGTCGCCCTGAACAAGGCCGACATGGTGGACGACGAGGAGATCCTGGAGCTCGTCGAGCTCGAGGTCCGCGAGCTGCTCTCCGAGTACGAGTTCCCGGGCGACGACCTGCCGGTCGTGCGCGTTTCGGCGCTGAAGGCGCTGGAGGGCGACGAGACCTGGGGCAAGTCGGTTCTCGAGCTGATGGCCGCCGTCGACTCGGCGATTCCGGAGCCCGAGCGCGACACCGAGAAGCCGTTCCTCATGCCCGTCGAGGACGTCTTCACGATCACCGGCCGCGGCACCGTGGTGACCGGTCGTATCGAGCGCGGCATCATCAACGTCAACTCTGAGATCGAGATCGTCGGTATCAAGGAGACGTCGAAGAAGACGACGGTCACCTCGATCGAGATGTTCAAGAAGTTCCTCGACGAGGGCCGCGCCGGCGACAACGCCGCGCTGCTGCTCCGCGGCATCAAGCGCGAGGAGGTGGAGCGCGGCATGGTCATCGTCAAGCCGGGCACCACGACCCCGCACACCGAGTTCGAGGCTCAGGTCTACATCCTGTCCAAGGACGAGGGTGGCCGCCACACGCCGTTCTTCAACAACTACCGTCCGCAGTTCTACTTCCGGACGACGGACGTGACCGGCGTTGTGACGCTGCCCGAGGGCACCGAGATGGTCATGCCGGGTGACACCACCGGTATGACGGTCAAGCTGATCCAGCCGATCGCCATGGACGAGGGCCTCCGCTTCGCGATCCGCGAGGGTGGCCGCACCGTCGGCGCCGGCTCGGTCACCAAGATCGTCAAGTGATCTAGCTCGTTCCGTTCGGCGTGAGGCCGGGCCAACGACTCCGTTGGCCCGGCCTTCGTCGTTCTGGCACGGGTTGTGTGTGACAGCTCACGTCACACAGTTCGGGGTGTGCGGACGCAGGTCCGCTACGGAGATTCCGTTGCCGGACAAAGGAACCGTTGCACTCGTCGCTCCACACGCGACGGACAGCAGCGTTCACCGGCCAAGATCCGCACGTGATCTGCCTCCAACTCGCCCACCCCGATTTGGATCGCCTCACGCCTGTGTGGCATCCTTTACGGGTTGCTCGACGAAGGCCGGGTTCACTTCGTGTGTGCCTGAGTTCTTCGACCGAGCGTCCGCGCCCTGTTAGTGAACGCCTCCTTGCGGAGATGGGCATCAGGGTGCAAGGGCTGTGGTAGGCCCAATCCCACCGGGGAGACCTTGAGTGGGACCGGTATGCGCACCGGGCGCGACACGCCCGACCGCGTGGACCGGGCACCATGACACTTCAACAGGGGCGGAGCGCGCCAAGAGGCTGTAAAAGGCCTCATCCGAGGCACCGCACCGCAGCGGTTACGAGAAGCAGAGGAACGGCAAGCCATCATGGCGGGACAAAAGATCCGCATCCGGCTCAAGGCCTACGACCACGAAGCGATCGACGCGTCTGCGCGCAAGATCGTGGAGACCGTGACGCGCACCGGCGCTCGGGTTGTCGGGCCAGTGCCGCTGCCCACTGAGAAGAACGTGTACTGCGTCATCCGCTCGCCGCACAAGTACAAGGACTCGCGCGAGCACTTCGAGATGCGCACGCACAAGCGGCTGATCGACATCCTCGACCCGACGCCGAAGACGGTGGACGCGCTCATGCGCATCGACCTGCCGGCCAGCGTCGACGTCAACATCCAGTAAGCGTTGGGCGCGGAGAGTAACGGACCAATGTCTGACAGGCAGATGAAGGGCATCCTGGGCACCAAGCTCGGCATGACTCAGGTCTTCGACGAGAACAACCGGGTTGTCCCGGTGACCGTCGTCAAGGCTGAGCCCAATGTCGTGACCCAGGTTCGCACCCAGGAGAAGGACGGCTACACCGCCGTCCAGCTGGCGGCCGGCGCGATCGACCCGCGCAAGGTCAACAAGCCCGTCGCGGGCCACTTCGCCAAGGCCGGGGTCACTCCCCGTCGCCACCTGGTGGAGCTGCGCACGACGGACGCCGGCGAGTACACGGTCGGCCAGGAGATCACCGCTGAGGTGTTCGAGGCCGGCGCTGTTGTCGACATCACCGGCACCAGCAAGGGCAAGGGCACCGCGGGTGTCATGAAGCGCCACAACTTCCGGGGCCTCGGCTCCAGCCACGGCACCCAGCGCAAGCACCGCTCGCCGGGTTCCATCGGTGGCTGTGCCACCCCGGGTCGCGTCTTCAAGGGTCTGCGCATGGCTGGCCGCATGGGCCACGAGCGCGTGACGACCCAGAACCTGAAGGTGCACAAGATCGACGCCGAGAACGGCCTGCTGCTCATCAAGGGCGCTGTTCCCGGCCCCAAGGGTGGTCTGGTGTTCGTCCGGACTGCCGCGAAGGGTGGTGCCTGATGTCGACGGTTGAGATCCGCACCCCGGACGGCAAGTCCGCCGGCACGGTCGAGCTTCCCCCGGCTGTTTTCGACGCGCAGGCGAACGTCGCGCTGCTGCACCAGGTGGTCGTCGGCCAGCAGGCCGCCGCTCGCCAGGGCACGCACTCGACGAAGACCCGCGGCGAGGTGTCCGGTGGTGGCAAGAAGCCGTACCGCCAGAAGGGCACCGGTCGCGCCCGCCAGGGTTCGACGCGTGCGCCGCAGTTCGCCGGCGGTGGCATCGTCCACGGCCCGCAGCCGCGTGACTACACCCAGCGGACCCCCAAGAAGATGAAGGCCGCCGCTCTGCGCGGTGCCCTCTCCGACCGGGCTCGCGCCAACCAGGTGCACGTCGTGTCCGGCCTGGTGGACGGGGACACCCCGTCGACCAAGACCGCGCGCAAGGTCCTGGAGTCGGTCACCCAGGCCCGTCGCGTTCTCGTGGTGCTCAACCGCACCGACGAGGTCGCCTGGGTCAGCGTGCGGAACCTTCCGCACGTGCACGTGATCGCGCCGGACCAGCTCAACACCTACGACGTGCTCGTCAACGACGACGTGGTGTTCACCAAGGACTCGCTCGACGTGTTCCTCGCCAGCAAGGCCCAGCAGGGTCGCGGCTCGGCTGAGGCCACGGCGGTCGCGGTGGACGAGGAGGCCTCGAAGTGATCCCCGACCACAGGGACATCTTGCTCGCGCCGGTGATCTCCGAGAAGTCCTACGGGCTCCTCGAGGAGAACAAGTACACCTTCTTGGTGGCGCCGGGGTCGAACAAGACCCAGATCAAGATTGCCGTGGAGAAGGTCTTCGGCGTCAAGGTCGTCAGCGTCAACACCATCAACCGCCAGGGCAAGCGCAAGCGGACCAAGAGCGGTTTCGGCAAGCGCAAGGACACGAAGCGCGCGATCGTCACGTTGTCGGCTGACAGCAAGGCGATCGAGATCTTCGGCGGCCCTGCCGCCTGATGACGAGGACTGCGTAGAGATGGGCATTCGCAAGTACAAGCCGACGACGCCTGGTCGTCGCGGTGCGAGCGTCTCCGACTTCGCCGAGATCACTCGGTCGACGCCGGAGAAGTCGCTGATCCGCCCGCTGCACAAGCTGGGTGGCCGCAACGCGTCGGGCAAGATCACCACGCGGCACAAGGGCGGCGGTCACAAGCGGGCTTACCGCTTGATCGACTTCCGTCGTCACGACAAGGACGGCGTGCCGGCCAAGGTCGCTCACATCGAGTACGACCCCAACCGCACCGCGCGCATCGCGCTCCTGCACTACGCAGACGGCGAGAAGCGCTACATCATCGCCCCGGAGAAGCTCAAGCAGGGTGACACGGTTGAGAACGGCCCCAAGGCCGACATCAAGCCGGGTAACAACCTGCCGCTGCGCAACATCCCGGTCGGTTCCGTGATCCACGCGATCGAGCTCCGCCCCGGTGGCGGCGCGAAGATCGCCCGCTCCGCCGGCGCCTCGGTTCAGCTCGTGGCGAAGGACGGGCCGTACGCCCAGCTGCGGATGCCTTCTGGCGAAATCCGCAACGTGGACGTGCGCTGCCGCGCCACGCTCGGCGAGGTCGGCAACAAGGAGCACCAGAACATCAACTGGGGCAAGGCAGGCCGCATGCGGTGGAAGGGCAAGAAGCCCACCGTCCGTGGTGTCGCCATGAACCCGGTTGACCACCCGCATGGTGGTGGTGAGGGCAAGACCTCCGGTGGTCGCCACCCGGTGAACCCCGCTGGTAAGCCCGAGGGTCGTACCCGCCGCCGTAAGCCAAGCGACAAGCTCATCGTCCGGCGTCGTCGCACCGGTAAGAAGCGCTGAGCAGGGAGGGAGTGAAGGATGCCTCGCAGCCTTAAGAAAGGCCCCTTCGTGGACGACCACCTGCTCAAGAAGGTGGACGTTCTCAACGAGTCGGGCAAGAAGACCGTCATCAAGACGTGGTCCCGTCGGTCCACGATCATCCCGGACATGCTCGGCCACACCATTGCGGTGCACGACGGCCGTAAGCACGTCCCGGTGTTCGTGACCGAGGCCATGGTCGGGCACAAGCTGGGCGAATTCGCCCCGACCCGCACCTTCAAGGGCCACATCAAGGACGACCGGAAGTCTCGTCGCCGCTAGGCGCCGAACTGAGAAGAGCAAGGGAAAAGCAGCGATGAACGCCCGTAAGGACGCTGAGGCGCAGGAGTTTCCGCGCGCCGTGGCTCGGGCTCGTTACGTTCGCGACACCCCCATGAAGGTGCGTCGCGTCATCGAGCTCATCAAGGGTCGTAACGCCAGCGAGGCCCTGGCCGTGCTCCAGTTCGCGCCCCAGGCAGCCTCTGAGCCGGTCGCGAAGGTGCTCGCCAGCGCCATGGCCAACGCCGAGAACAACATGTCCCTGGACCCCGACACCCTCTGGGTTGCGGTGGCCTACGTGGACGAGGGTCCGACCCTCAAGCGTTTCCGCCCGCGTGCCCAGGGCCGCGCGTACCGGATCCGCAAGCGGACGAGCCACATCACCATCGAGGTGGAGTCTCGTCCGAAGAAGACCAGCGCGAAGGGAACCCGGTAGTGGGCCAGAAGATCAACCCGCACGGCTTCCGGCTGGGGATCACCACCGACTGGAAGTCCCGCTGGTACGCAGACAAGCAGTACGCCGAGTACGTGGCCGAGGATGTCAAGATCCGCCGCCTGCTCAGCAAGGGCATGGAGCGTGCCGGCATCTCCAAGGTGGAGATCGAGCGGACCCGTGACCGGGTGCGCGTCGACATCCACACCGCCAGGCCGGGCATCGTCATCGGCCGTCGTGGTGCCGAGGCGGACCGCATCCGCGGTGAGCTCGAGAAGCTCACCAAGAAGCAGGTCCAGCTGAACATCCTCGAGGTCAAGAACCCGAGTCGGACGCGCAGCTCGTGGCACAGGGTGTCGCCGAGCAGCTGTCCAACCGCGTCGCCTTCCGGCGCGCGATGCGCAAGGCCATTCAGTCGGCCATGCGTTCGCCGCAGGTCAAGGGCATTCGCGTGCAGTGCGGCGGTCGCCTCGGCGGCGCCGAGATGTCCCGCTCGGAGCACTACCGCGACGGCCGCGTGCCGCTGCACCAGGCGGATGGGGTGGAGCTTCACGCGGCCTCCTGTTGACGCAGGGGGTCGCGTTTTTTGTTCGGGCAAGCGTAGCGTAACCCGAACGTGATCAATCA
>NZ_VSRL01000274.1 GCF_012184385.1 Lentzea indica | reverse complement strand
CGGTCAGGTCGCCGTCCCGCAGCCGTCCCGCCATCGCGTTCAGCTCGCGCAACGGCCGGGTGACCCGCCGCGCCAGCCACAGCCCGAGGAACGCCGCCACGATCAGCACGCCGACCGCCAGCGCCGCGCGGAAACCCCAGATCTGCCAGAGCCTGTCGGTGATCGGATCGTCCGGATAGGACAGTCGGATCGCGCCGACGACCGTGCCGTCGGGTCGCGTCGCCGGAACGGTGAGCTTCAGCCCGTCGGAGTCCCACACCTTGTCCGGGGGTTCCGGGCCGAGCACGTCGATCTTGCCGAGCGTCTGCCGTTCGTAGGCGTCGACGAGCGCGCTCAACGACCGGGTGTCGCCGGAGGCCAGCAGCAGCGCGGCGGTGTCGGCCTCCCGGCGCGCGGTGTTCTCCGCGTCGCCGTAGAGCTGGTTGTTCAGGGTGAACGCCACCGGCACGGTGAACGCCGCGACCGCCACCGCGACCAGCAGCACGTAGCTCCAGACGAGTTGGCGGATCACGGGAGCACCAACCGGAACCCGACGCCCCGCACGGTTTCCAGCGAGGCCGCGTCACCGAGCTTGCGGCGCAGCACCCCCACGTGCACGTCCAAGGTCTTGGTGGGACCGAACCAGTTCTCGTCCCACACGGCCTCCATGATCTGCTCGCGGGTGAACACCGCGCCCGGCTCCTCGGCGAGGAACACGAGCAGGTCGAACTCCTTCGGGGTCAGCTCCACCTCGGCGCCGTCGAGGTGCACCCGCCGCCCGCGCCGGTCGATGCGCAACCGCCCGTACTCCTGGGCGGGCTCCGACCGAGCAGGCTGCACGCGCCGCAGCACCGCGCGCATCCGTGCGACGACCTCACGCACCCCGAACGGTTTGGTGACGTAGTCGTCGGCGCCGATCTCCAGTCCCACCACCCGGTCGACCTCGTCGGACCGCGCGCTGATCACGATGATCGGCACGTCACCGCGGGCTCGCAGCTCACGGCACACGTCCAGGCCGTCCATGTCGGGCAGCCCGAGGTCGACGAGCACCAGAGCGAAGTCGGCAGGCTGGGCCTCCAGCCCCTCCGTGCCCGTGCGGACCCATTGGACCTCGAACCCGTAACGGGACAGCCCGCGCCTGAGCGATTCCGCGATCGGCTCGTCGTCCTCCACCAGCAGCACCCGCATGGGCGCAGATCATTCCACTGAACGCGGCAAGGCGTTCCTCAGCCTGATGCCGCTCCACCCGAGCGAGCTGACCGTGACCGCGTCCCAGAACGGCCACAACCGGGGCAGCACCCGCAGCGCGATGCCCGCCTCCTCGTGCAGCGCGAACAGGTCGCCGACCCGTTCGGCGGGCCCGAGCGGCACCACCGGCTCGGTCGCGACCATCGCGTGCCCCCGGCCGTCCCCCTTCTCGTCGAACGGCCGGAACACGCCTGCGGGCAACCGATACGCGTACAGCTGGACGGTTCGCATGCGCTCCAGCCACCCGTACTCGATCGCGTGCACCCGCTCGCCGCAGCCAGGCCCGATGATCCGCTCGCGGTCCTCGTCGGAGGATCCCTCGGCGGTCCACGCCATCGCCCGCGGGCACTGCCGGGGAAACCAGTAATCGGGGGAGCGGCCCGCGTCCACCGCCCACACGTACTCCCCTGGCTGCTGCGCGGTGGCCGCGAGGTGCGGAACGAACCGGGTGATCGAAGGATCTTCGGAGAAGTGCAACACCTGGCCAGGGTCGGGGCGCATGTGGTCATACTGGCGCGCATGTGGAGGCTGACGCTCGTGGTTTTGCTGGTCCTCACCGGCTGCTCCTCAGGCGGCGCGGGCAACGCCGTCGGCTTCACCGCCGTCGACCTCACAGCCACGCCGGAAGCGTTGGCCACACACGGCGACATGCTCGTGATCGGCACCCGTCCGACCGACCACCCTGAACTGGTCACGCGCACCAAGGACGGCAAGCTGAGCAACGCCAGGCTCATCCCGGCGACTCCGTACGGCAAGGAAGCGCACTGGTACGGGATCTCCTCCGACGGCACCACGATCACCGGCGTCGGCGGCGAACGCGGTGGCGCGCACGGCAACGTCCGATGGAGCGCTTGGACCGGCGACACCCGGCAGATCGTCGAGAAGCCGCAGGGGTTCAGCACGTTCGGCGGCTACGGCGCGGGTGAGCTGATCAGTGTGGTCCGTACGAAGCAGGGTCCGTTGATCATCGGAACTTGGCAGAGCGCGAAGGCCGGTCTCGACATCGCCATGTGGACGTACGCGGCGGACACGTGGACCCGCCAGCCGTCCGGCGGCACCGTGCTGGAGAGCTCGCAGGAGCTTCTCCGCTTCCCGCTCGCGGTCACGCCGAACGGCGACGGCGCGCTCGTCGTCGGCTGGCAGATCGCGAAGGGCACCGTGAGTGCCGCGGTCTGGCAGTTCGACGGCACGACCTGGACCACGGCCACGCTCCCGGACGGCGACGCCGCGCTGGCCGCCCGCTGCTGGGACGGCACCTGCCACGTCGTCGGCCGCAGCAAGGGCAAGCTCGCGTGGTGGTCGGGCCCTGACTGGAAGAAGCTGACCACTCCGGACGTTCCGGTCGGCGACAACCAGTCGCTCGCTGCACCTGTTCCCGTCAACGGCATCCCGACGCTGTTCATCGACCACAACGGCGTGAAGCTCGTGTCCGAGAAGGACGAGCGGTCGGCGGACGGTCCCACCGGCGAGGTCGTGGCCGCGGAGAAGGCCGGCGACCAGGTCTTCGTGATCGCGGGCGCCGGCTCTGGCGCATCACCTAGCCGGCAGAAGTGTTCGCGCCCTTGTGACGTGCTTCACGGCGTTCGGTCCAGCGGCGGACGTAGTCGCACTGCGTCCGAGGACGGATGGGCTGGTCGGCGGGGTGGCGCAGGCGCCAGTGCGCTGGACGGACGCCTGACCTGCTCCTCGTCCGGGCAGTAACGCTGCACGTTCAATGGGCTCCGCAGCGTGACGCCCGGTTTTGGATCACATTGCGCTGCTTGTCCCACAACGTCCGGTCATTGCATTCACCCGGATGCGTCAGACCCATCCGCGTCGCGACAGAACTTCACGGTGAATACAGCGATCCGGACGCACAATGGTCACGCTTGGACACACAATTGCCGAGAGTCAACTGTTGATGTGGCAGTTCGTCCGACCTTTCCACCACGCATGGGTGACTATGGCCCGGTCAGTGGGCCCCCACGTAATCGTGGGGGTGGGCGGCGGTCCGCCGGATCGGCGGTTAATCTCTTGCAACTCGTCCACTGCAATCCAGTGCGCCGACGTCGCAACCACCGGGGAGAGGACTGAACACGGGTGGCCGGATTTCTGTTGCGGCGGTTGGTCAACTACGTGGTGCTCGCCCTAGTGGCGACGTTCCTCGCGTTCACGTTGGCCTCCGTCACGTTCGACCCGATCGGGGTGTTGCAACAACGCAACCCACCGCCACCGGCGGCATCGATCGAGGCGAAAAAACGAGACCTCCACCTCGACCAGCCGATCCCGCAGCGGTTCGTGACGTGGATGGGTGGCGTGGTGCAGGGCGACTTCGGCCGCACGATCACCGACCGCCCGATCACCGACGAGCTCGGCAGGCGCATCGGGGTGAGCCTGCGGCTGTTCCTGCTCGGCATCACCATCGGCATCCTGTTCGGTGTGCTGCTCGGCGTGGTCAGCGCGATCAGGCAGTACAAGTTCAGCGACTACTTCGCGACCCTGTTCAGCTTCATATTGCTGTCCACCCCGGTGTTCGTGCTGGGCACGCTGCTGAAGATGGGTGCGCAGGGCATCAACAACTCGATCGGCACCAACGTGCTGATCTTCGTCGGTGAGACAACGCCGGGCTTCCAGGGCAACTGGTTCGAGCACCTCGGAGACCGGCTGCAGCACCTGATCGTGCCGACGCTGACGATCGCGCTCGGCCAGATCGCCTACTACAGCCGCTACCAGCGCTCGTCGATGCTCGACGTGCTCGGCAGCGACTTCCTGCGCACCGCCCAGGCCAAGGGCCTGACCCGCCGCAAGGCGCTGTTCAAGCACGGCCTGCGCACCGCGCTGATCCCGATGGCGACCCTGTTCGCGTTCGGTTTCGGTCTGCTCGTCGTCGGTGGCACGTTCACCGAACGGATCTTCGGCTGGTTCGGCATGGGTGACTGGCTGGTCACCGGCATCTCGGCGCAGGACACGAACGTGACCGCCACGGTGACGCTGTTCGTCGCGGTGTGCGTGCTGTTCTCCGGCTGGCTCGCCGACGTGCTGTACGCCGCGCTCGACCCCCGAATCCGTGTGAACTAGGCAAGGTGACGACGACGTGACCGTGATCCTCAACGAGGGCGACTCCGCGGGAACCGCCGGCGCCGCCTCCGGCAGCCCCGTCGACGCGGCGCCCGATCCGGGCAAGGCGATGACGCGTGGCCGGTTGGTGCTCATCCGCTTCATGCGGAACAAGCTGGCGCTGGTCGGCCTGGTCCTCATCATCGGCATGTACGTGCTGGCGTTCGTGGGCCCGCTTCTGTCGAAGTGGAGCTACGACACACAGGACTATTCCGCGTTCCTGGAGCCGCCGTACGCCGACCACATCTTCGGCACCGACAAGATCGGTACCGACATGTTCGCGCTGACCATGCGCGGACTGCAGAAGTCGCTGATCATCGGCCTGCTCGTGGCGCTGATCTCGACCACCGTGGCCGCGATCGTCGGTGCGGCCGCCGGCTACTTCCTCGGTTACGCCGACAAGGCGCTCATGTGGGTGGTCGACCTCCTGCTCGTGTTGCCGTCCTTCCTGATCATCGCCATTCTGAGCCCGTGGTTCCGCGGCAAGTCGTGGTTCCTGCTCGTGCTCATGCTGGCGGCGTTCCAATGGATGATCACCGCCCGCATCGTGCGCGGTATGACGCTGACGCTGAAGGAGCGCGAGTTCGTGAAGGCGGCCAAGTTCATGGGCCAGCCCGCTCGCAGGATCATCGCCAAGCACATCGTGCCGAACATGGCGTCACTGTTGATCATCGATGCGACGATCAACGTCGGTTCCGCCGTGCTCGCCGAGACGGGCCTGAGCTTCTTCGGCTTCGGCGTGCAGTCGCCCGACGTCTCGCTCGGCACGCTGATCGGCGGCAACGCCGAGTCCGCGACGACCTTCCCGTGGCTGTTCCTGTTCCCGGCGGGATTCCTCGTCGTGTTCGTGCTGGCGGTGAACTGGGTCGGCGACGGTCTGCGTGACGCGCTCGACCCCACCTCCACGCGCGTGCGCAAGCGGGAGAAGAAGGACACCAAGGAGAAGGCCGCCTGATGACCAGTTCGGAGATCCTGTTCGACTCGCCGGCGGACCCGGTCGTCGAAGGACCGGTTCTGCAGGTCGAAGACCTTCACGTGTCCTTCCCCAGCGAGTCCGGCCGCGTGCGGGCCGTGCGCGGGCTGAGCTACCAGGTCTCGCCCGGCGAGGTGCTCGGCATCGTCGGTGAGTCCGGTTCCGGCAAGTCGGTGTCGTCGCTCGCCGTCATGGGCCTGCTGCCGTCCTCTGCGCGCATCACCGGTTCCATCAAGTTCCAGGGCCGTGAGCTCATCGGCCGTTCCGACGCGGACCTGTCGAAGATCCGCGGCCGGCGCATCTCGATGGTGTTCCAGGACCCGCTGTCCGCGCTGACGCCGGTCTACACCGTCGGCGACCAGATCGCCGAGGCGATCCTGGTGCACCGCAAGGGCGGGGTGACCAAGCAGTCGGCCGCGAAGCGCGCGGTCGAGCTGCTCGACCTCGTCGGCATCCCGAACGCCGTCGAACGCGCCAAGGCGTTCCCGCACGAGTTCTCCGGCGGCATGCGGCAGCGCGCGGTGATCGCGATGGCGATCGCCAACGACCCCGACCTGATCATCGCCGACGAGCCGACCACCGCGCTCGACGTGACGGTGCAGGCGCAGGTGCTGCAGCTGCTCGAGACCGCGCAGGAGGTCACCGGCGCGGGCATCGTGATCATCACCCACGACCTCGGCGTCGTCGCCGGGTTCGCGGACCGGCTGATGGTCATGTACGCGGGCCGTGCCGTCGAGACCGGCAAGGTCGACGAGATCTACGAGCGGCCGCGCATGCCGTACACGCTCGGCCTGCTCGGCTCGATCCCGCGCCTGGACGTCGGTGAGAAGCAGCCTCTCGTCCCGATCACCGGCCAGCCGCCGTCGCTCACGGACCTCCCCCGGGGTGCCCGTTCGCGCCGCGTTGCCCGATGGTCGTCGACGCGTGCCACACCGCGGAACCGCCGCTCATCGACGTGGACGGCTCGCCCGAGCACCACGCCGCGTGCATCAGGACCGGCGAGATCGCCGCGACCGCCAGCGAGGGCGCCGAGGCGGCAGCCGAGATCTTCGGCGCCGAGGTCGTCGAAGAGCCGGAGATCGCCAAGGTGCCGCGCGAGCAGCGCAAGACCGTGCTGGAGCTCGACCACCTGGTCAAGGAGTACGCGGTCAACAAGGGCGTGGTGTTCAAGCGCCGCGTCGGCACCGTGCACGCCGTGGCCGGCATCTCCTTCGACATCCGCGAAGGCGAGACCCTCGGCCTGGTCGGCGAGTCGGGCTGCGGCAAGACCACGACCCTCATGGAGATCCTCGGCCTGGAAAGGCCGATGAGCGGCGAGATCTCCGTGCTCGGCACGAAC
This sequence comes from Lentzea indica, assembly GCF_012184385.1. Lineage (GTDB taxonomy): Bacteria > Actinomycetota > Actinomycetes > Mycobacteriales > Pseudonocardiaceae > Lentzea > Lentzea indica. The sequence goes on along the minus strand of NZ_VSRL01000274.1, from coordinate 4,592 downwards.
GTGTCCTCTTTGGACTCCAAGCGCCGCAAGGAGATCCGCCGCGACATGTCGGTGGTCTTCCAGGACCCGATGGCCTCGCTCGACCCGCGCCTGACGATCAACGACGTCATCGCAGAGCCGATGCAGGTGCACGGCTACGGCAAGGACGAGATCAACCGGCGCGTGCCGGAGCTGATGCGCCTCGTCGGGCTGCGTCCCGAGCAGCTGTCGCGCTACCCCGGCGAGTTCTCCGGTGGTCAGCGCCAGCGCATCGGCATCGCGCGGGCCCTCGCGCTGGAACCGAAGCTCGTCGTGCTCGACGAGCCGGTGTCGGCGCTGGACGTGTCCATCCAGGCGGGTGTCATCAACCTGCTGGAGGAGCTGAAGTCCAAGCTGGGCCTGGCTTACCTGTTCGTGGCACACGACCTGTCGGTGGTGCGCCACATCGCGGACCGCGTGGCCGTGATGTACCTCGGGAAGATCGTCGAGATCGGCGAGGTGGACTCGGTGTTCGACGCGCCGCGCCACCCGTACACGCAGGCACTGCTGTCGGCGATCCCGATTCCCGACCCCGTCAAGGAACGCCAGCGGGAGAGGATCCTGCTCACCGGCGACCTGCCGAGCCCGGCGAACCCGCCGTCCGGCTGCCGGTTCCGCACCCGGTGCTTCCTGCACGCCTCGCTGCCTCCCGAGAAGCAGCGCACGTGCATCGAGCTCGAACCACCGCGCGAGGCGCAGGCCGCCGACCACGAGGCCGCCTGCCACTTCGCCCAGATCCGTCAGGTCCTCTGATGCATCCGTCGCCTCAGAAGACCTGCGAGCACGAAGGAACAGTGTCCCCGGCAACTGGTGTCCGGGCACGAGGGAGGTTCACGACAGTGAGTCGACGTACCAAGGTGGGAGTGACCGCGCTGGCCGCGATCGCCCTCACGCTTACCGCGTGTGGGGGGCCCAGCAAGACCGACTCCGGCTTGAAGGGGTCGGAGGGCACGGTCGGTCAGGCGGACATCAACCCGCAGGACGGGTCCAAGGTCAAGGACGGCGGCGAGTTCCGCTGGCCCGTCGACCAGTTGCCGGACAACTGGAACTACAACCAGCTCGACGGCACCAACGCCGACGGCCGGCGCATGATCGACACGTTGATGCCGAACCTGTACAAGCAGAAGGCCGACTCGACGATCGAGGTCAACAAGGACTTCCTCGACGACGCGAAGCTCGCTTCGACCGACCCGCAGGTTCTCGAGTTCAAGATCAACCCGAAGGCCAAGTGGTCGGACGGCACCGCGCTGTCCTGGCAGGACTTCGAGGCCATGTGGAAGTCCCTCAACGGGACCGACAAGGCCTACGAGGTCGCCGGCACCACCGGCTACGAGGACATCGAGAAGGTCGAGAAGGGCGCGACCGACCAGGACGTCAAGGTCACGTTCAAGAAGAAGTTCGCCGAGTGGAAGGGCATGTTCTCGCCCCTCTACCCGAAGTCCATGTCCTCCTCGGCCGAGGAGTTCAACAAGGGCTGGGCCGACGCGCCGAAGGTGACCGCCGGTCCGTTCAAGATCGGCACGATCGACCGCACCGGCAAGCTCGTCACGGTCGTCCGTGACGCCGCCTGGTGGGGCCAGAAGCCGAAGCTGGAGAAGATCACGTTCCGTCAGGTCGACCGTCCCGCGCTCGCGGACGCGCTCGCCAACGGCCAGATCGACTTCTTCGACATCGGTTCCAGCATCGACAACTTCACGCGTGCCAAGTCGATGCAGGGTGTGACGATCCGCCAGGCGATCACGCCGGACTACTCGCACATCACGTTCAACGGCGCGGACTCCTCGATCCTCAAGGACGCGAAGCTCCGTGTCGCGCTGATGCGCGGTATCGACACCAAGACCATCAGCAAGGCGCTGCTCGGCCAGATGCTCAAGGGCGACGCGCAGGTCACCGGTAACCACTTCTTCCTGCTCGGCACGAAGGAGTACAAGGACAACTCGGCGATCGCGTCGTTCGACAAGGAAGCCGCGAAGAAGCAGCTCGACGAGCTGGGCTGGAAGCTCGAGGGCGAGACCCGCAAGAAGGACGGCAAGGAGCTCGTCGTCCGGTACGTCATCCCGACGCCGAACCCCATCTCCGACCAGATCGCGAAGCTCGTGCAGTCGCAGCTGAAGGAGATCGGCGCCAAGGTCGACATCCAGGCCGTGCCGTCGACCGACTTCTTCAAGCAGTACGTCAACGTCGGCAACTTCGACATGACCGGTTTCCGCTGGCTGTCCTCGGCCACGCCGATCTCGGACAGCAAGGGCATCTACTCTCTCGACCCGGCCAGCACCAACCAGAACTACGGTCGCATCGGTTCGGAAGAGGTCAACAAGCTGCTCGAGCAGGCGAACGGTGAGCTGGACGACGCCAAGCGCGCCGACCTCGCCAACGAGGCGGACAAGAAGATCTGGGAGCTGGGCCACCAGCTGCCGCTCTACCAGCTGCCCGGCGCGGTCGCGGTGAAGAGCAACGTGGCGAACTTCGGTGCCGTCGCGTTCGCGAACCGTCCGTACGACTACATCAACATGGGCTTCACCGAGTGACGTGCAGTTAGCTGTTGAACGGCCCGGCGGGTCTCCCGCCGGGCCGTTCGCTTCTGTTGGGAGCTTTCCTTTGTTGCGGTCCGGGGCCCGTGCGCTGCGTCATGGTGTTCTCGCCACGGCGATGGTGTTGTCCGTCTGCTTCGTGGTCGCGCTGTTCTCGTGGCTGTCCTATTCGGACGGTCGCGCTGTCCTGTCCTCCCTGACCGCTCGTGAGGTCGGTGAGGTCGTGTCCTTCTCGGACGGTGCGGTCGAGGTCCGGTGGCCTTCCGGGTCGGCTCGCGTTCCGTACGAGGACGGTGCGCGGTTCGTGGGGCGGCAGACGCAGGTCGCCTTCGACCCCGCGGACCCGGCTCGAGCGGTGATTCCCGGATCGGACCTGTTCCTGGAGACCGATCGTGCGCTGGGCGGCGTGACGTTCTCCGTCGCCGTGGCGTTGCTGGTGGTGTTCGTGGGCCTGGCACGGTTCTTGCTGGCCATCCGGGCGGTGCGTTCCTCGTCGGTGACGGTGTCCGTGCGGCGGATCCGGTTGCAGTCGGGCCTGATGGTGCGCTCGTGGCTGGAGATCGACGGGCCGACAGAGCGGTGGCTGCCCGTCTACTACGACCCGGTGCTCGTGACGCTGCCGTCGCCGGTCGACGTCGAACTGCGCGGCGGCAGGGTCGCCGTCGTCGACGGCGTGACCATCTACCCGTCCGGACGCGTGGTGACGAAGCACCCCCGAGGCCGGCGCGCGGACAATCCCGCACAGCCTGATCCGGAGACGCGCGCGCCGCGCGGCCTGCTCGCCCAGTTGCGGGCGGACGCGGTGTTCATGGTGCCCGCGCCGTTCGTCGGCCTGTTCTGGGCCTATCTGGACGCCAGCGGTTTCACGGGCTGGATCACGGCGACGGTGATCGCCGCCGTGCTGGGCCTGTGGTGGGGAGCGTTCCGGGGTTCCGACCCGTCGTAATGCTTTCGCGTGATTGAGCGACCTCATCTCTTAGGAGGCCGCTATGACCGACGTCACGCTGCGCGTTCATGAGGATGGGGCCGACGACGAGCGCATCGACCAGCTCACCGCGTTCCTGCGGTCCGAGCTGCAGGAGCTCGTGGCCGTGTCGGGCGTTCCGGGAGACCGCCGAAGGCGCCAAGGCCGTCGACCTGGCCGAGCTCGGCACCCTGCTGACCACGATCTCCCAGTCCACGGTCCTGGCCGCTCTCATCAACGCCGTGTCCTCGTGGCTGGGCCAGCGCCGCGAGCGTTCCGTGACCATCGAGGCCGACGGCGACCCCCTGGAACTGACCGGCGCTCCCACCGCGGACGAGCTCGCACAACGGTCGGAGTGGCTGGGCCGCCACCTCCACCGCTACGCGTTGATCATCGCCGGCTACGAGTTCACCGACCCCGGCCTCTCCGCCCTGCGCGCACCGGCCCACGACGCCGCCCGCCTGGGCGAGGTGCTGGCCGACCCGCGCATCGGCGGCTTCCACGTACGCACCATGATCAACTCCTCTGCCGCCGAGGTGAACGAGGCCGTCGAGGACTTCTTCGCCGACCGCGAGCCCGACGACCTCCTGGTCCTGCACTTCTCCGGCCACGGCGTCAAGGACGAGGCCGGCGAGCTCCACTTCGCCACCTCCGGCACCAAGCTCTCCCGCCTGGCAGGCACCGCCGTCGCCGCGGACTTCGTGGCCCGCCGCATGAACCGCTCCCGCTCCCGGCGCATCGTCCTGTTGCTGGACTGCTGCTACTCCGGCGCGTTCGGCCGGGGCATGGTCGCCCGCGCCGGCGGCTCGGTGGGCCTGGAAGAGCAGTTCGGCGGCAGCGGCCGTGCCGTGATCACCGCGTCGTCAGCCATGGAGTACGCCTTCGAGGGCGCCTCCGTCGCCGACTCCTCAGAGGGCGAACCGTCGGTCTTCACCTCAGCCCTGGTGGAGGGCCTGGAATCCGGCGAGGCCGACCGCGACCAGGACGGCCACGTGGGCCTCGACGAGCTCTACGACTACGTCTACGACCGAGTCCGCAGCGTGACCCCGCACCAGACCCCCGGCAAGTGGATGCTCGAC
>NZ_VSRL01000273.1 GCF_012184385.1 Lentzea indica | reverse complement strand
CTTGCCCAGGCTCTTGAGCTGCTGCTCGAAGTCGCCGACGTACTTGATCGGCAGACCGGTCGCCTGCAGGGCCTTGTACTGGGCCTTGTCCGCGACCACGAGGAACTCGTCCGGTCCCAGCCACAGCACTTCGACGTCACCGAACCGGCCGGATCCCGCGGTGAAGGTGCAGGGAACCGACGGGAACACGACTCCCAGCGCCGAACCCATCGCCGCGACGGCGTCGGGGTCCGACACGCGCACGGTGAGCTGAGAGCGGTACGGCCGCTCCGACACCGTCAACGCGGGTGCGAGGGCAGCCAGCCGGTCGGTCCAGGCGGCCAGCGGACTGGTCAGGTCAGCCGTCACGACGGGCTCCTTCCTTGTCGTACAGCACGGAATCGGTCACGGTGACGGGCACGAGCGAGTCCTCGACGGGCACGTACAGGGTCTCGCCGATGCGTTCATGTCCCGACCGCACGAGGGCGAGCGCGAACGTGCGGCCCAGTGCCGCGCTCGGGTAGCTGGACGTGACGTGGCCGAGCATCCGCACGGGTGGCTCTGGCAGACGGTCGGTCTCGACGATCTGTGAACCCTCCGGCAGCAGCACGGCCGGATCCACGGGCAAGAGCCCGACCAGCTGCTTGCGGTCCGTGCGGCCGTTCTCAGCGCGGGCGAACGAGCGCTTGCCGATGAAGTCGGGCTTTTTCTTCGACACGGCCCACGACATGCCCAGGTCCTGCGGAGTGACCGTGGCATCGGTCTCCTGGCCGATGATCGGATAGCCCTTCTCCGCCCGCAGCACGTGCATGGTCTCGGTGCCGTACGCCGTGATCCCGTGCGCCGAACCCGCCGCCATGAGCGCCTCCCACACGGCGAGGCCGTGCCAGGCGGTCACGTTGATCTCGTAGGCCAGCTCACCGGAGAAGCTGATGCGGCACACCCGCGCGGGAACGCCCGCCACTACCGTGTCGTGCCACGTCATGAACTCGAACGCCTCGTTGCTGACGTCGAGATCAGGGGCGACAGAGCCGAGCACGTCCCGCGATTTGGGGCCTACCAACGGGATCGTGGCCCAGTGCTCGGTGACCGAGGTGCAGTGCACGTCGAGGTGCGGCCACTCCGTCTGCAGCCACTCCTCCATCCAGTCGAGGATCTTCGCGGCGTTGCCGGTGGTCGTGGTGATCAGGTACCGCTTCTCGCCCACCCTGATCACGGTGCCGTCGTCGATCACCATCCCGTCGACGCCGCACATGACGCCGTAGCGGATCCGGCCGACCTTCAGCGTGCTCATCATGTTGGTGTAGAGCATGTCCAGGAACTTCCCGGCGTCCTCGCCCTGCACGTCGATCTTGCCCAGCGTCGAGCCGTCCATCATCGCGACGCCTTCGCGTGCGGCGCGGCATTCCCGCAGCACGGCCGTGTGCAGGTCCTCGCCGGGCCGCGGGTAGTACCAGGGCCGCTTCCACTGCCCGACGTTCTCGAACAACGCACCGTGCGCGACGTGCCACGGGTGGATCGCCGTGACGCGCACCGGGTCGTGCAGCTCGCCGCGGTCCCGTCCGGCCAGCGCGGCGAACGACACCGAGGTGTAGGGCGGGCGGAACGTCGTGGGCCGCTGGTCCGCGAGCTCGACACCGAGTGCCTCGGCGACGATGCCCGCCGCGATCATGCCGGACGTCTTACCCTGGTCGTGGGCGGTGCCGATGGTCGTGTAGCGCTTGATGTGCTCCAACGACCGCAGTCCGGCGCCGGTGGCCCGCAGGACGTCGGCGACCGTCGAATCCCGTTGCAGATCAACGAAACTGGCGTCCTCGTCACCGGGCACGCGCCAGAGGACGAGACCGGACCGCTGAGTGCACCGCGAGTCGGACACCGGCAGCGGCACCTGACCGCGCGGCGTGAACCCGGCGGAGATCGCAGCCGAAGCACCGGCGTTCCGTCCCTGCCGAACGCACGCCGTCAGGTCCAGTTCACCGGTCGCGGAGCCCGCGACCCGGACCGTCTCCAGCTCCTCGCCCGGCACGAACGCACCCAGTTCGGCTTCGTAGCGCAGCTTTCCGCGGGCCTGGCTGAACAGGCTCACCACCGGGTTCCAGCCACCCGACACCAGCACCGTGTCGCACACGACCGTGTCGCGGTGGCCGGCCACACCGTCGAGCGGGGCCACGTGCGCATCGGTCACGCGACCAGTCCCCTCTGTGCCGCTCACCACGTGTCCCGCACGCACCTCGATGCCGCGTGCCGCGCACTCGGTGGCCAGCCTCAAAGGAGCTTCGTGGCGAGCGTCGACGATCAGCGGAATGTCCACTCCGGACTCCGCGAGGTCGATCGCCGCGCAGTAGGCGCTGTCGTTGGTGGTGAACACGACGGCCCGCGAGCCGGGCAGCACGCCGTAACGGTGCAGGAAAGTACGAGCGGCCGACGCCAGCATGATTCCGGGACGGTCGTTGTTCGCGAACACCACGGGCCGTTCATGGGCACCGGTGGCGAGCACGGTCTGCTTGGTCCTGATCCGCCAGACCCGCTGACGCGCAACAGAAGCCGGTGCCGCGAACCCGAGGTGATCGGTGCGCTTCTGCAGGGCGAGCACGAACCCGTCCTGGTACATGCCGAACGCCGTCGTGCGCTGCAGAACCAGTACACCCGGCGTGCTCTTGAGTTCCGCGACGATGTCGGCGACCCACTCCGCGGACGGCCGGTCGTCGAGGTATTCGTCGACGCCGAGCAACGCACCGCCGGCCTGGTTCTGCTCATCGACCAGGACAACGCGCGCGCCACTGCGGGCAGCGGTCAGGGCGGCGACCAGACCAGCGGGTCCCGCGCCCACGACCAGCACGTCGCAGTGCTCGTGCTTGGCGTCGTAGCGCGCGGGGTCCGGTTCAGCCGCCAACCGTCCCTGGCCCGCGAGACCGCGCGCCACCAGGCCGTCGTAGAGCTCGACGGTGGTAGCGAGCAGCATCGGTTCGGGGAACGGCGCTTCGATCTGGACCAACGACGTCGGGTCCTCGGATCCCGCCGCGACGACGCCTCGCGGCCGGCCGAGCTTCACGCTGGTGCCGACCTCGTGCACGCCGTTGGCGAGCAGGGCCGACGCGAGCGTGTCACCGGGGTGTCCGGTCAGGTTCTGGCCGTTGAAGGTGAAGCGCAGCAGGGTGTTCCGGTCGATCGCGCCACCGGTGGGCTTGCGGAAGTTCACGAGGCCACCTCCGGCATCGGCTCGCCCGCGCGGTAGACGGCGAGCAGGTCGTGGGTGCGGGTGTCGCGCACGGCGTTGAACCACCGCCGGCATCCGGCGCTGTGGCTCCAGCGCTCGGCGAACGGGCCGCTCGGGTTGTCACGGAAGAACACGTACTGCGCCCATTCCTCGTCGGTCAGCGCGGACGGGTCCTCGGGGTACGCGACGTGGGCCTGGCCGCCGTAGTGGAACTCCGCTTCCTCGCGCGGCCCGCACCACGGACACGGGATGAGTTGCATCGTCAGCTCCTACTAGTGGGCCACGGCGGCGGCGCCGTGCTCGTCGACGAGCGCGCCGGTGGTGAAGCGCTCGAGGGTGAACGGCTCGTTGAACGGGTGCGGCTTGTCGTGGGCGATGGTGTGCGCGAAGCAGTCACCGACACCGGGCGTGGCCTTGAACCCGCCGGTCCCCCAGCCGCAGTTGAGGTACAGCCCGCCGACCGGGGTGAGGCCGACGATCGGCGAGGCGTCCGGGCTCACGTCGACGATGCCCGCCCACGTCCGCAACAGGTGGGCACGCGCGAAGACCGGGAACAGCTCCAGCGCCGCCGACATCTGCTGTTCGATGATGTGGAACGAGCCGCGCTGGCCGTAGCCGTTGTAGCTGTCGATCCCGGCGCCCATCACCAGTTCTCCCTTGTGCGCCTGGGAGACGTAGACGTGCACCGCGTTGGACATCACCACGGTCGGGTGCACGGGTTCGAGCAGTTCGGAGACCAGCGCCTGCAACGGGTGCGAGGCGAGTGGGAGCCGCAGGCCGACCATCGCGGCGAGCACCGAGCTGTGGCCCGCAGCGCACAAGGCGACGCGACCGGCGGCGATGCGGCCGCGGGAGGTCTCGACCGCGGTGATTCGGCCTTGAGTCGTCTCAAGACCGGTGACTTCGCAGTTCTGGATCAGGTCGACGCCCATCGCGTGCGCGGCCCGTGCGTAGCCCCAGGCCACGTAATCGTGCTTCGCGATGCCCGCCCGTGGCTGGTAGGTCGCCCCCAGCACCGGATAACGCACGTCCTGCGAGACGTTGACGATCGGGCAGATCTCCTTGACCCCGGCGGGATCCACCCACTCCGCGTCGATGCCGTTGAGCCGGTTGGCGTTGACCCTCCGCACGCTGTCGCGCACGTCCTGCAGGCTGTGGGCCAGGTTCAGCACGCCGCGCTGGTCGAACAGGATCGGGTAGCCGAGGTCTTCCTCGAGCCCTTCCCAGAGCTTCAGCGAGTGCTCGTAGATGCCGGAGCTCTCGTCCCACAGGTAGTTGGACCGGATGATCGTGGTGTTGCGGGCCATGTTGCCGCCGGCCAGCCAGCCCTTTTCCAGCACCGCCACGTTCGTGATGCCGTGGACCTTGGCGAGGTAGTAGGCGGTGGCCAGGCCGTGCCCGCCGCCACCGACGATCACGACGTCGTAGGAGGCCTTCGGTTCCGGGTTCTCCCACAGGAAGTCCGGATGCTCTGGCAGGTGTGCTCCGGGTGGCTGAGCCGGGCTGGTCATTGCGACGCCTCCAGCGAGATCGCCTGGTCGACTACTGGTATATCAGTCTGTGCAGTACCGTAGGTCACATGAACACTCGGGTCAACGACGAGCCCGCGGCCTCCTCGATGACGGAGCAGGCGTACGCCGTGCTGCGCGATCGCCTGGTGATGCTGGAGATCAAGCCGGGCGAACCGATCAACGAGGAGAGACTGCGCACCGAGCTCGGCGTCGGCCGCACCCCGATCCGCGAGGCGTTGAAACGGCTGGAGCAAGAACGGCTCGTCGTCGCCTACCCGCGCCGCGGCACGTTCGCCACCGACGTGAACATCTCCGACCTCTCGCACATCTCCGAGGTCCGCAGGACCCTGGAGCCGCTCGCCGCGTCCGCCGCGGCCGAGAGGGCCACGGCGGACGACAGGGCCGCCCTGACCGAGCTGCGGTCCCAGCTGGAGACCGCCGCCCGGCCGGGCGACAACACCGCACTGCTCCGCGACGACGTCGGTGTGCACCGCGCGATCTACCGGTGCGTGCACAACCCGTTCCTCGAGAACACCCTGATCTCCTACGACAACCTGGCCACGCGCATCTGGTGCGTGTTCCTGCCACGACTGTCCGGAATGGCCGGTCACGTCGACGAGCACGTGCCACTCCTGACCGCCATCATCGAGCGCGACGGCAAGAAGGCGGGCGAGCTCGCGGCGCAGCACGTCATCGGGTTTGAGCGGGCGATTCGGGCGTTGATATGACCTGACCGTTGCCGCCTGCCTTGACAGGCGCGGTCTGGAGACGGAAGTCGCCGTCGTACTCCTCGTTGCCCGCGGCCACTGCCTGCTCGACGATCTCGGCGCAGTGCTTCTCACGCAGGACCATCGGGTCGCTGCGCAGGTCCTTGGCCAGCGCCACGCACAGCACGACCATGACGAGCGCGAACGGTGCCGCGGCGATGATCGTGAGGTTCTGCAGGCCGGTCAGCGCTGTCGCGCCGCCACCACCGACCAGCAGCATCACCGCTGCCACACCACCCGTGGCCACGCCCCAGAACACCACCAGCCTGCGATGCGGTTCGATGGCGCCGCGCTGCGACAGCGTGCCCATCACCAGTGACGCGGCGTCGGCACCGGAGACGAAGAAGATCGCCACGAGGACCATCACGACCACACCGGCGACCGCCGCCAGCGGGAACTGGTCGAGCACGCCGAACAGCTGCGACTCGGGGTTGGCCGCTCCGGCCAGGTCCGTGCCACCGCGCTGCACCGTGATCGCCGTGCCGCCCATGATCGTGAACCAGATCAGGCTCACCACGGACGGGACGAGGATGACCCCGCTGACGAACTGCTTGATCGTCCGGCCGCGGCTGATGCGGGCGATGAACATCCCGACGAACGGGGTCCACGAGATCCACCACGCCCAGTAGAAGATCGTCCACGACGACAGCCAGCTCTCCATCGCCTCGCCACCGGAGGCGCCGGAACGGGAGATCATCTCGCCCATCTCGCGGAAGTAGTCACCGATCGCCGCGGGCACCAGGTTGAGGATGAGGATCGTCGGCCCGACGACGAACACGAAGACCGCCAGCACGGTCGCGAGGACCATGTTGATGTTCGACAGCCACTGGATTCCCTTGGCCACACCGGAAACAGCCGAGGCGACGAACGCGACGGTCAGCACGGCGATGACACCGATGAGCACGCCGACGCCGGGGTTCTCCGACACGAAACCGCCCGCCTTCAACCCGCTGCCGATCTGCAGCGCACCGAGGCCGAGCGACGCGGCGGACCCGAACAGGGTCGCGAAGATCGCCAGGATGTCGATCAGCCGGCCGAGCGGTCCCTCCGACACGCGGGAACCGAACAGCGGGGCGAACGCGGCGCTGATGAGTTGCTTGCGCCCGCGGCGGAACGTGCCGTAGGCGATCGCGAGTCCCACGACCGCGTAGATCGACCAGGGGTGGATCGCCCAGTGGAACAACGAGGTCGCCATCGCGGTCTCGACCGCCGCGTCCGTGCCGCCCTCCACGGTGCCGGGTGGTGGCTTCACGAAGTGGGACAACGGCTCCGCGACGCCGTAGAACATCAGCCCGATGCCCATGCCCGCGCTGAACATCATCGCGACCCACGAGACGGTCCGGAACTCCGGCCGTTCGCCGTCCTTGCCGAGCGGGATCCTCCCGTAGCGGCTGAAGGCCAGCCACACGGCGAAGAGCACGAAGCCGGTGGCGGCAGTGAGGAACGCCCAGCCGGTGTAGCGGATCAGCCAGCCGAGCACCGCCGAGGAGACGCTGCCGAGGCTTGCGGTGCCGAACACGCCCCAGGCGAGGAACGCCGTGGCGACGGCCGCGGACAGGACGAACACTAACCGATCCGTGCCTGTCTTCGTGGTGGGAAGGGATTTCAGTTCGGGCATGGCGTTACCACCTCTTGGTTGGTGTGGCTTGCTCGTTGTTCCCCCTGGTCAGCGTTTCCTGGACCCACTGGTGGAACTCTCCGATGTGGTGCTCGGAGGGAACCAGCACACCCCCGTCGCGGTACGCCCTCGACGACATCGCGGGCTGGCACCGTTCACACGCGTCGAAGTCCTGCTCGTTGACGCGGTGGAAGAGCTCGACAGACCGCGAGACGTCCTTCCCGGTCGCGACGACGTCCTTGGCGTAGAGCCAGTCGCACTCGACGATCGTGCGGTCGGCGGCCATCGGGAACATCCGGTGCACGATCACGTGGTCGGGCACGAGGTTGATGAAGACCTGCGGCCGCACCGTGATCGCGTAGTACCGGCGGTCCTGGTCGGAGTCCACTCCGGACAGACGGTCGAAGCCCTCGCTGCCGTCGATGGTGAAGCCCTTGATCTCGTCACCGAACACCGCGCCGTGACCGACGTAGTACTGCGCCGCGTACCCGTCCGCGAACTCGGGCAGCACCTCGGTGAGCTCGGGGTGGATCGTCGCGCAGTGGTAGCACTCCATGAAGTTCTCGATGATGAGCTTCCAGTTGGCCTTGACGTCGTAGGTGATCCGCCTGCCCAGGTCGAGCTCGCTCACCTGGTAGTTGCCGATGGCGTCGAGGTTGCCGAGCCGCTCCCTGACATCTCGCTGGACGGTCTCCTCGAACGACGGCGGGTCCGCAGCGAGACAGAGCCACGCGTAGCCGAGCCACTCGCGGAGGTGGACGGGCTTCAGCCCGTACTCGGTGCGGTCGACGTCCGGCATCGAGGTCAGGTTCGGCGCGGCCACCAGCTTGCCGTCGAGCCCGTAGGTCCAGGCGTGGTACGGGCACTGGAAGTTGCGCTTCACCGTGCCGGTCTCCTCGACGCACAGCCGTGCGCCGCGGTGCCGGCAGATGTTGAGGAACGCGCGCAGCGATCCGTCCCTGGACCGGGTGACGAGCACGCTCTCGCGTCCGATCTGGACGGTCCTGAAGTTGCCGGCGTCCGGCAGATCGGCGCTGCGGACCGCGCAGAACCACATCTGCTCGAAGATCTTCTCCTGCTCGAGCTCGAAGACCGCCGGGTCGGTGTAGGTGTGGCCGGGCAGGGTCGGGATGAGGCTCGACGGCAGTTCGGTGTGGGTCATGACCGGATCCGCTTCATCTCGGGGTCGAACAGCGGTTCCACCGCCACGACCGCTTGGACACGCTCGCCGAAGTACTCGATCTCGACCTGAGTTCCGGGCACAGCAACGGAAGCCGGCAACCAGGCGTAGGCGATGTTCTTGCCGATCGAGTACCCGCGCGCCGCACTGGTGACGTACCCGACCGGCACCCCGCCGGCGAACACCGGCTCGGAGCCCATGACGACCTGGTGGGCGTCGTCGATCGTCAGGCAGGTGAGCTTGCGCGTGACCGTGTCCTCGGAACGGCCCTCCAAAGCCTTGCGGCCGTGGAAGTAGCCCTTGTTCATGCGGACCGCGAAGCCCAGCCCCGCTTCGAACGGGTCGTGCTCGGCGGTGACGTCGGCACCCCACGAGCGGTAGCCCTTTTCCAACCGCATGCTGGTGAAGGCGCTGCGGCCGGCGGCGATGACGCCGTGTTCCTGACCGGCCTCCCACAGCGTGTCCCACAGGCGGCGGCCCAGGTCGGCCGTGGTGTAGAGCTCCCAACCCAGCTCACCGACGTAAGACAGGCGCATCGCGGTGACCGGCACGTCACCGATGAAGACCTCCTTCGCCTTGAAGTAGCCCATGGCCTCGTGGGAGAAGTCCTCGCGCGTCAACGGTTGCAGGAGCTTCCTGGCGGCAGGTCCCCACAGGCCGATGCAGCACGTGCCAGGGGTGATGTCGGCGATGTGCACGCCGCCGTTCGGTGGCAGGTGCCTGCGCAGCCAGTCGAGGTCGAGCGGGCCGTTCGCTCCGACCTGGAAGCGGTTCTCGCCGAGCCGGGCGATCGTGAGGTCGCTGCGGACTCCCCCGTCCTCGTTGAGCAGCAACGTGTAGACGACCGCCCCCGGCTTGCGGTCGAGCTGATTGGTGGTCATGGTCTGCAGGAACGTCAACGCCTCGGGGCCGCTGACCTCCAGGCGCTTCAACGGGGTCATGTCGAACATCGCGACCCGCTTGCGGGCGACGAGCGCCTCGGCGCCGGCGATCGGCGACCAGAACCGCGACGACCACTCGTTGCGCCCCGGGATCTCCGCCACCTCGGGCAGGTCCGCGTTGGCCTCGTACCAGTGCGGCCGCTCCCAGCCGGAGGCCTCCAGGAACACCGCTCCGAGTTCCTTCTGGCGCTCGTGGAACGGGCTGGTGCGCAACGGCCGTGGCCGCTCGGCGGGCTGCAACGGGTGCAGGATGTCGTAGACCTCGACGAAGCTCTGACAGCTGCGTTCGCGCACGTAGCCGGGCGAGCGCTGCACGTCCTCGAACCGGTTGAGGTCGCAGCCGTGCAGGTCGACGGTCGGCTGGCCGTCGATCATCCACTCGGCCATCGCCTTCGCGACTCCGGCGGAGTGCGTGATCCACACGGCTTCTGCCACCCAGAAGCCGTCGAGGCCGGGGTGCTCGCCGAGCAACGGGTTGCCGTCCGGTGTGAAGGAGAACAGGCCGTTCACGCCCTCCTCGACCTTGGCGTCGCCGAGAACCGGCAGCAGGTCGACGGCGGCGTCCCAGGACGTCTCGAAGTCCTCGGGGGTGAACGCGATCTCCGACGGCATGGTCGGGGCCACGCCGGGATCGAGGATGTCGTCCGCCGAGATCGGCATCGGCCGGTGGCCGTACGCGCCGATGCCGATGCGGTCGACGTGCTCGCGGAAGTAGAGGTCGGCGTCCTGGTGGCGCAACAACGGCTTGGACATCTCGGACAGGTCGTCGTTGACGCCCTTGAGCACCGGCAACGGGGTGGTCTTCGCGTACTGGTGCGCCATGGGGACCAGCGGGATGTCGAGGTCGACCATCCGCCCGATCCGCGGGCCCCACATGCCGACGCAGGACACGACGATGTCGGCGGCGAACGTGTCGTGCTCGGTGACGACGGCCCGCACGCGGCGGCCGGTGCGTTCGATGCCCGTGACCTTGTGGTGCGCCAGGAACTTCGCTCCCCGCTCCATCGCGCGCCTGGCCTGCGCCTCGGCCGCGCGCAACGGCTTGGCGAGGCCGTCGGTCGGGATGTGGAAGCCACCGAGGATCTTGTCCGGGTCGAGCAACGGGTGCAGCTCGGCGCACTCCCCGGGGTCGCGCAGGAAACTCTCCACGCCCCACGACGTCGCCCAGCCTTGCCGGCGCTTGAGGTCCGTCCAGCGTTCCGGGGTGGTGGCGACCTCGAGCCCGCCGAGCTGTTGGAAGCACCACTTGCCGTCCAGCGTCAGCGCTGTGTACTTCTCCACGGTGTACTTGGCGAACGAGGTCATCGTTCTGCAGCCGGTGGTCTGGAAGACCAGGCCCGGTGCGTGCGAGCTCGACCCGCCCGTCGCGAACAGCGGGCCCTGTTCGAGGACGGTGACGTCGGTCCACCCGCGCGCGGTCAGCTCGTCGGCCAGCGCGCACCCGACGATGCCGGCTCCGATGAGCACGACGCGGGGGCTCACAGGACGACCACCGAACGCAGCACGCGGCCGTGGTGCATGTCGTCGAACGCGCGCTCGACGTCTTCGAGTCCGATCGTCTCCGTCACGAACGCGCCGAGGTCCAGCCTGCCCTGCAGGTAGAGGTCGATGAGCATCGGGAAGTCCCTGCTGGGCAGGCAGTCTCCGTACCAGGAGGACTTCACCGCGCCGCCGCGGGAGAACACGTCGATCAACGGCAGTTCGAGCGTCATGTCCGGGGTCGGCACCCCCACCAGCACGGTGGTGCCGGCGTGGTCGCGCGCGTAGAAGGCCTGGCGGAACGTCTCGGGGCGGCCGACCGCGTCGATCACGACGTCGGCGCCGTTGCCGTCGGTGAGCTCGCGGATCGCCTCCACGACGTCCTGTTCGCGGGCGTCGACGGTGTGCGTGGCCCCGAACCGTTCCGCCCAGTCCAGCTTGGCGGGGTCGAGGTCGACGGCGATGATCGTGCGCGCTCCCGCGAGCCGGGCGCCGGCGATGGCCGCGTCACCGACACCTCCGCAGCCGAGCACCGCCACGCTGTCGCCACGGCCGACCGCGCCGGTGTTGATCGCG
>NZ_VSRL01000272.1 GCF_012184385.1 Lentzea indica | reverse complement strand
TTGACCGACCTGGTGCGGCGCGAGCAGGCCCGGCGCCGCCGGGAGGCGTCGTCGCCCAGTGGACGCTGCCGGAGCAGTGGCTGACCCCGTCCGCCGACCAGACGGGCGCCGACTCCGACGACACGCTGATCCTGCTGTTCCTGTGCTGCCACCCGTCGCTGTCCCTCGCCTCACAGATCGCACTGACGCTGCGGGCGGTGGGCGGGCTGACCACCGCGGAGATCGCCAGGGCGTTCCTCGTCCCCGAGTCCACGATGACCCGCCGGATCACGAGGGCCAAGCAGCAGATCGCCGGCAGCGGAGTGCCGTTCGGCCTGCCGGCCGAGCACGAACGGGCGCCCCGTCTCGCGGCGGTCCTGCACGTGCTGTACCTGATCTTCAACGAGGGCTACGCCCCCACCGCGGGGCCGCACCCACAGCGGGACGACCTGGCGGCAGAGGCGATCCGGCTCACCCGTCTGCTGCACCGGCTGCTCCCCGGCGACAGCGAGGTCGCCGGGCTGCTGGCGCTGATGCTGCTCGTGGACGCCCGCAGGTCGGCCAGGACGGCACCGGACGGCGCGCTGGTGCCGCTGGCCGACCAGGACCGTTCGCTGTGGCGCGCCGACTTCATCGCCGAGGGCGTCGCGCTGATCACCGAGGCGTTGCCGAGGGGACCGGTCGGCCCCTACCAGCTCCAGGCTGCCATCGCGGCGGTGCACGACGAGGCACCCGACGCCGAGCGCACGGACTGGCCGCAGATCACCGCGCTCTACGAGCTGCTCATGCAGGTGTCCGACAATCCCCTCGTCGCACTCAACCGCACCGTCGCCGTCGCGAAGGCGCAGGGCGCGCAGGCCGGGATGCATCTGCTCGCCGAGCTCGAGGCGGACAAGCGGCTGGCCGACGACCACCGCCTGCACGCGGTGCGCGCCTACCTGCTCGAGGCAGCGGGCGAGCACACCGCGGCTCGGGCCGCCTACCAGGCGGCGGCCGACCGCACCACCAACCCGTTGCGCAAGCGCAGCCTGCACACGCACATCGACCGGCTCACCGCGGGCGGGTGACTCAACCGGCGGCCGCCACCCGCGCGCCGGAGCGTTCCGCGACGAACGCCTCCAGCACGCGCACGGTGTCGTTGGGACTCGGCACGTTCCTGGACTCGCGGCTCAGCCGGACGGCGTTGGCCACCACGCCCGGATCACCGACCACCCGGACGATGTGCTCGCGCAGCAGTTGCGGAGTGAGCTGGTCGGAGTCAGCGACGTAGGCTCCCGCGCCCTGTTCCTCGACGCCCTTGGCCAGCGCGACCGGGCCCCACCACTTCTCCGTCGAGTCGATGTTGGGCACGATCAGCTGCGGAACGCCGTGCTCCAGGGAACTGGCCATCGGCCCGTAGCCACCGTGGTGCACGACGGCCGTGCAGGTCGGCAGCAGCACGTTGAGCGGCGCGAACTCCACCGCGCGAACGTTGTCCGGCACCGTCCTGTCACCCAGCTGCTTGGCGTTGAACAGCGCGACCACCTCGATGTCGAGGCCCTCCACCGCCTCGAACGCGGTGTCCACCCAGTTGCTGTGCCCGAACCAGTTGTCGCGGTGCGAGATGCCGTGGGTGATGCACACCCGCGGTTTGCGCGGCGGCCGGTACATCCACTCCTCGACCTGGTACGGACCGTGGAAGGCCAGTGGCCGGGTCGGCAGGTAGTGCACGTCGTCCGGCCGCCAGGTCCACGGCGGCCAGCCGACGACCGTGCGCTGACCGATCACGATCTCCTCGTCGAAAGACTCGCCGTAGCTCTCCAGGATCGGCTGCAACCAGTCCCTGACCGGGTCCGGCAGGCCCGCGCTGCGGTGCAGGCCGCCGTGCGCGCCGTAACAGGCGGCGCGGATCTGCGCCATGGTGTCCGAGCCGAAGAGCATCCGCACGTCGGCGGCCCCGGTCACCCGTGCGGCGACCGCCGCGGCCAGCACGAAGGGGTCGCGGACGATCAGGTCGGCCTGCCAGTCGCCTGCCAGCTCCACGAGGTCGTCGAAGATCGCTTCGTGGTTGAACAGGGCACGATGCCCCCACGCGGTGTATTCGAGCTCGGCGAACGGGTTTTCGCGCGTGTATTCGGTCTGTGCCGGCTTTTCCACGGGACCGCTGCGCGACCCGCCCGAAAGGCGGGGGACCTCCCCCATCAGGGGCGCGAGGTCGACGGTGGCGCCGACCGGAAAGCCGGACAGGCCGGTCGCGCCGATCGCGTCCACCATTTCCGGTGGCGCGGCGACACGCACGTCGTGACCGGCGTTGCGGAACGCCGCGGCCAACGGGACCTGCACGTACAAATGAGCCTTGAAGGGGGCAGTGACGAACAGGACGCGCATCGGGGGGCTCTCTCCCTGGGATCGCCGTTCCACGTGTTGATCGGACAGCCGAGTCGGTCAGAGCATCACGCGCCCTGCGCGATGAGCGCATCTCCGCAATTGCTCCCTCGCCGGATCACACGAGAACACGGATCACACGAGAACACGGGGCACGGACGAAGAAACGCGGCGGTGGTCAGCCCACGTCGGCCAGGATCGAGGACCGGATGTCCATCAGCGCGAGCACGACCGGCGGTCGATCGACCGCTTGGGACGCAGCACCAGGTCGCCCACCGCGGTCACGGTGTCCGCGGTGACCCTGATCGGGCCGGTCGAGCCGACGACGAGGCCGGTGTCACCGTCGACCGGTGCGCAGATGACCTCGTTGCGGTCCGCCGAAAGGGAATGGGAGAGCACGTACCACTCGCCCTGCGGGACGTGGTCGATGTGAAAGGGGCCAGGGCGGTGGAGAACCGCGCACCGGACCGGCCGTCCCTGCGGGATGCGGCCGGGGAAGACCCCGACGAACACGAGCCCCAGTTCGTCCGGGTGCTGCGCGCGCACGTGGCCGTGCACCGAGCCGACCTTGCTCGTGCTCCACGCGGACTCGCGCAGGCAGCGCAGGTCGGTCTTGCCGCCCACGCTGCGGTAGACGCTCGGCGGCACGCCCACGGACTTGCTGAACTTCGCGCTGAACGTGCCGACGCTGGAGTAGCCCACCCGGTGGCTCACCTGGATGATGCTCATCGGCGTCGACAACAGCAGGCGCTTCGCCTCCTGCAGCCGGACAGCGGTCAGAAATCGGCCAGGGGAAATTCCGGTGACTCTCTGAAACACCCGAGTGAAGTGGAACTTGCTGAACATCGCTGCGCGCGCAATGTCCTCGACAGTGACTTCCTCATGCAGGTTCGAGAAGATGTACTCAACCGCGCGGGTCACCGCTCGTTCGGCCGCGTCCATATTCCTGCATCCTCCCCCCAGTAGCCCCGGAACAGTAATCCAAAGGCCCGTGTTCGACATCTCAGCTGATTTATTCCCAATCACCCTGGTATACGAACCCTACGTGAGGGGAGGCTCGCGGAGCGCGATCGCGACGTCGAATTGACCGTTCACCGGAATGGCGGACCGGGTTCGTCGCACGGTGACCGTTCCCGATACGGCCGCACGGCCCCGCCCTCCGGATTCCACCGAACAGCGTCATCGGAATCCGCCGATCGGCGAACGTCCTCTCGTTTCGCTGACAGCACTCCGCACGGACCGTTACGAACATCGGCCCGCGGAAACTCTCTAACCAGTCACCAAGACGGCACGGTTGAAGACGAACACCGAGTACGCCTTGCCCGTGTCGGCCACCATCAGTAACCTGCATCGGCCTCTGCGGCGGCCTCTCCTGCCGCGACCACTCGTGCCAGTGGCGACATGTCCCACAACCCGGCTCTCACCGGAACGGCAATCTCCGAGATGGCGGGTACCAGGCGAATCCGTAGGGTCGAGATCGCCCGATTCCCGCAGGTCCACGGAGGTTTCAATGGACGCCGCCGCCTCGTCGCCGCCACCGGGAGGACCCAGGTGATCAACGTGTTCCAGCCGTCGCTGGGCGAGCGGGAACTGGCGGCGGTCCGCGCCGTGTTCGAGAGCTGCTGGATCGGCAAGGGGTCACGGGTGGCCGCGTTCGAGGCAGCGTTCGCGGCGCACATCGGCGCTGCCCCGGAGCAGGTGATGTCCACCAACTCCTGCACCGAGGCCACGTTCCTCGCGATGCAGCTGCTCGGCATCGGTCCCGGTGACGAGGTCGTGCTGCCGACGGTGAGCTTCGTCGGCACCGCCAACGCCATCGCCGCACACGGCGCACGTCCGGTGTTCTGCGACGTCGACCCGCGCACCCTCAACCCCGGCGTCGAGCACGTCGCGGCCGCGCTCACCCCGGCCACCAAGGCAGTCCTGGTGCTGCACTACGGCGGCTATCCCGGGCAGGTGGCGCAGATCGCGGAGCTGTGCCGGTCCAGGGGGATCAAGCTGATCGAGGACGCCGCGAACGCCCAGGCGTCCACAGTGGACGGGCAGGCCTGCGGCACCTTCGGCGACATCGGCGTGTGGAGCTTCGACCACGGCAAGATCGCCGTGGCGGTGGACGGCGGGATGTTGTTCGCCAGGAATGCAGAACTGGTCGAGCACGGGCGGAAACTGGCGTACTTCGGCCTGGAGCAGACCAGCGGCTACGACCAGTCGATGCGGGCGCACACGCGCTGGTGGGACTTCGAGGTCTCCTCGTTCTCCCGCCGCTCCGTGCTCAACGACGTGCTGGCCGCGATCGGACACGTGCAGCTGGACCGGCTGGCCGAGTTCGTCGCGCGCAGGCGCGAGATCGTCGACGCCTACGACAAGGCGCTGGAGGCGGTTCCCGGCGTGCTCGTACCGCCGGCCCTGCCGCCCGGTCACGACAGTTCCTGTTACCTGTACTGGGTGCAGCTCGACCCGAACTTGCGGGACGGGGTCGCGAGGCGACTGCACGAACGCGGGATCTACACGACCTTCCGGTACCCCCAGCTGCACAAGGTCCGCGCCTACGGTGCCGGAGACCTGTCCCTGCCGGGGGCGGGCCATGCCGGCGCGGCCACCCTGTGCCTGCCGCTGCACCAGGCGCTCACCGACGACGAGGTCGACTTCGTCAGCACGTCGCTCATCGAGGTGCTGCCCGGCTGATCGCACTCGCCGTGCGGGCACGCCGGTGTGACACCACGTGCTCGCACCTGCCGGTGATCACCGCTCAACTGCGGCGGATCGCGTCCAGCAACTCGGCCTGGCGCCGGGACTCCTCCCCCACGACCTGTCCCGACCGCACCGCGGCGACGAAGGCCGCGACCGTGTTGGCCACCTGGTCGTCGGCGGGCAGGCGCAGGACCCGCTCCCCCACCCCGTCCCGCACCACGACGACCGACTCGTGGTCGGCCGGTGGCGTGAACGCGTGCTCCACGATGATCGACCCCGACGTGCCGACCAGGCGGTAGGCCGAGCGGTATCCGTGGTCCAGGCCGAACCCCAGCTGGGCGCTGACGCCCTCGGGGGTCACCAGCAGGGCCGCGCCACCGGTATCGACAGCACGGCCGGAACTGCGCCTCCGGGTGGCGCCCACGACCCGGAGCCGGGGACCGAGGAAGAACAACGCGACGCGCACCGGGTAGACGGCGGTGTCCCAC
The DNA here is from genome assembly GCF_012184385.1 of Lentzea indica. Taxonomy (GTDB): domain Bacteria; phylum Actinomycetota; class Actinomycetes; order Mycobacteriales; family Pseudonocardiaceae; genus Lentzea; species Lentzea indica. The sequence continues at coordinate 5,837 of NZ_VSRL01000272.1, read as the reverse complement.
AGCGCACCGCCGCCCAGCTCGGGCTGGTGCCGGATGTCGTCGTCGGGAGGACTCGGCACGGTGAAGTCGGCGTGCAGGGCGTGCAGGTCACCCACGACGCCGTCGGCGACCATGTCGCGCACGGCGGAATGCTTGCTGTGGTTGACGAAGAACACGTTCTCCGCCAGCACGAGCCCGAGCGAACCGGCCAGGTGCCGCAACCGGGCCGTGGTCGCGGCGTCGATCGTCATCGGCTTCTCGACGAGCACGTGTTTGCCGGCCACCAGCGCGGCCTCGATCCACTCCGCGTGCAGGGCCGGTGGCAACGGCACGTAGACCGCCTGCACCGAGTCGTCGGAGAGCACGTCGGCGTAGCCACCGGCCGCGCGGCACCCGTATTCGGCGGCGAAGAGTTCCGCTTTCGCCAGCGACCGGCTCGCGGTCACGGCGATCTCCACGTCAGGACAGGCGGCGAAGGCGGGCAGCATCCGCCGTTTGGCGATCTGGGCGCAGCCCAGCACACCGATCCGCAGGGGTGCGTTCACCACGACACCGCTCATGACCGGTTCGGTTCGCCGGGGATCCCCACCTCGAGCCGTGGCCGCGCGTCCGGGTGTGGCCGCGACTCGACACCAACGGTCTGCGCCATCTTGTCTCCCGAATTCAGATCCGACAGCTGAGCCGATCGTCGCCCACCCGCGCTCGCGCCGCACCTTTCGTATTGCTCAGCAGAAAAACAAAGTGCGCACGATCGGAAAAACATGGCGCGCACCGGCCGGTAACATGACCAGAAAATGCACCTGACCAGCGACCTCCTATCGAAGGACGGACTGGAGTGGACAGCGACAAGACAGCACAGCACGGATGTCGCATTTGCGGGGGCACCCTGAAGAAATGGTGCGATCTCGGCCGGCAGCCGGTTTCCCAGTCGTTCCGGGCGCCGGATTCGACAACCGAGGAGTTCTTCTTCGACCTCGCCGTCGGGCTGTGCACGTCCTGCACGCTGGTGCAGCACGTCGCCGAGGTGCCGCGGGAGCTGATGTTCCGGGACAACTACCCCTACCGTTCCTCGGAGTCGGCGTTCATGCGCCGGCACTTCGAGCAGGTCGCCTCCGACCTCCTCGCCACCGAACTGTCCGGCCCCGACCCCTTCGCGGTCGAGATCGGGTGCAACGACGGCATCATGCTGCGCACGATCAACGAGGCGGGCGTGCGGCACCTCGGCGTGGACCCCTCCCTGCAGGCGGCCGAGGTGGCCAGGGCCACCGGCATCCGGGTGCTGGCGGACTTCTTCGAGGAGGCGACCGCGCTGGCCGTCCGGCAGGAGCACGGCCCAGCGGACCTGATCTACTCCGCCAACACCATCAGCCACATCCCGTACCTCGACTCGGTGTTCCGCGGGGTGGCCGCGCTGCTGGCGCCGAACGGGGTGTTCGTCTTCGAGGACCGCTACCTGGGCGACATCCTCGACAACGCCTACTTCGACCAGATCTACGACGAGCACTTCTACCTGCTCACCGTGAGGTCGGTGCAGGCGGTCGCGGCACGCCTGGGTCTCGAACTGGTGCACGCCGAACGGATCCCGGTGCACGGCGGGTCGATCCGGTACACCGTGGCGCTTCCGGGGGCCCGCGTCCCCTCCCCCGCCGTCGCGGAACTGGTGGCCGCGGAACGCGACAGGGGACTGGACCGCGCCGAGCAGCTCGAAACGCTCAGCACCAGGATCGAGGAGATCCGCACGGACCTGGTCCGCCTGTTGCGTGACCTGCGCGCCAACGGAAAGCGGGTGGTCGGCTACGGCGCCACCGCCAAGAGCGCGACGGTGACCAACTACTGCGGGATCGACCAGAGCCTCGTCGAATTCGTCTGCGACTCGACGAAGGGCAAGCACGGCCTGCTCACGCCGGGAATGCACCTGCCGGTGCGCCCGATCGAGGCCTTCTCCGACCCGTACCCGGACTACGCGCTGTTGTTCGCGTGGAACCACGCCGCGGAGATCATGGCCAAGGAACAGGCGTTCCGCGAGCAGGGCGGCCGGTGGATCCTCTACGTGCCCAAAGTGCACGTCGTCTGATCTCCGCCGAGGTGGGCGGGTCGCGGAACCGCACCGGTCCCGCGACCCGTCCACTCATCGTTGTGCGACCAGGGTTTCCAGCTGGGTGACGACCTCGAACGGGGAGGGTTGCGCGGCGATCTCCCCGGCGAGTCCGGCCGCCACCGCCGCGATGTCGGCCGACTCCAGCAGCCGCACGCAGTGCCCGACCACGGCCTCCGGCACGATCTCGGGGGACAGCATCCGGATTCCGGCGCCGGCCTTCGCCACCGCGTCGGCATTCTCGAACTGGTCGTCGAACTGCGGGAAGATCAGCTGCGGCACGCCGGCCTCCAGCGCGGTGAGCGTGGTTCCCTGACCACCGTGGTGGATCAGCAGATCGCTGACGCGCAGCAGCTGCCCCATCGGCATCCAGCCCACGTGCCGCACGCCCCGCGGCCACGGTCCCCACGCGGCGGCCGTGCGGTCGTCCACGGCGACGGCGACGTCGAATCCACAACGGACGAGTTCGCGCAACGCGACCAGCAGTTCGTCGCGCAGCAGATCCAGACCGAGCTGCGGCACCAGGGTGCCCAGGGTCAGGCAGATCCTGGGCGCGGTGCGCGGCCGGAGCATCCAGTCCGGAATCCGCGCGACCCCGTTGTAGGACACGTGCCGCAGGCCGGAGTGCCCGGTGGCGTGCGGCAGCCGCAGGCTCGGCGGCCACGGGGTCAGCAGCAGGTCCGGTTCCGGCAGCTCGGTCATCCCCAGCCCGGCCAGCTCACCGGCCAGCACCTCGGCACCCGACGACCGGTACTCGGTCAGGTCCGCGACACCCCAGCGCAGGTCGACCAGCGGCGTGCCGTGCTCGGCCGCGGCGATCGGGCCGGCGAACTCCGCTCTCTCGCTGACCACCACATCCGGTTGCCACAGCTCGACCACCGCCCTGGTCGCGGACAGGGTCTTGGCGGCGATCTTGCCGAACATCCGCCCGTGGGCCCGCCGCAGTCCCTCGTCAGGGCCTCCCGACCCGGCCGGTTCCAGTTCGACGAAATCGGCCCGCAGGCCGCTGGACACCACGGGCAGACCGGCGTTCAGCACGGAGTCGACGAAGTTGTCCGGGGCCGCGACGAGCACCTCGTGACCGGCCGCGCGGGCCGCCCAGGCCAGCGGCACCAGCGGAAAGAAGTGACCGGGCAACGGTTCCGACGTCAGCAAGATCCGCATGAGCTGCTCCCGTTCACTTGCGGACGCCCGTGAACAGGCCGGGCCCGTTGGGACGGCCGGCGTCGAGCCGAAGTGGCGCGACCAGTTCGACGGCGCACCCGGCCCGTTCGAACGCCGCGACGTAGTCCTCCCGCTCGAACAGGGTCACCGTCAGCTCCTCGGTGAAGTCGCGGATGCCGGTGGCGTCGGCGACGGTGAACCGGACCTCCATCCGCGTCCGGTCACCGTCGCGGACCGACCGGGTGATCCGGGAGACCACCCGGTCGCCGTCACGGAGGACGTGCCCGTCCACGTAGCCGTCGATGAAGTCGCCGGGGAACCACCACGGTTCCACGACGAGCACACCGCCGGTGACGAGGTGATCGGCCATCCTGGCGATCGCGGCGTCCAGGTCGGCCCTGTCCGGCATGCAGGCCACCGAATTTCCCAGGCACACCACGGCGTCGAAGGTCCGGCCCAGGTCGAAGTCACGCATGTCGTCCCCGTGCACGGCGACCCCTGGCAAGCGGGCGGCGGCCCGCTCGCGCATCCCGTCGGCCGGCTCGACCCCGGCCACCTCCTCGAACAACCGTTGGAAGGCCTCAAGATGTGCACCGGTTCCGCAGGCGACGTCGAGCAACGAACCGGCCGCAGGGAACCGGGACCGGACCAGGCCAGCCACGGAACCGGCTTCCGCCTCGAAATCCTTGCCCCGGCTGAGGAAGACCTTCTCGTACAACTCGGCGTGCTCAGCTCCGTACGGCATCTGCGCTCCTCGGCGTGGCGTGCGGGAATCAGCCGCGTCGTGGACACGGACGCGCTGACCGGCAACGGAAACTGCGTTCTCCGGCCTCGCTCACCGGCCGGGATTCCAGCAGTCACCTCAAGGATGGGCGTGCGGACCGAGGATGTGCATCTCCTGACATGCGCATCCTTTCGCCGCACTGATGAGGTAAATTCGCCTGCTGAAAACAAGAACCCGCTGAACGTGTCAGCGGGTCCAGAGTCCGGAATGGACAGACGAGCTAACGCCGCGGTCCGGCCGACGACGTCGCACGCTCGGTCAGGCGGGAAGTTCCACAGGGCCGGCGAGCTGCCGGAGTTCGGCGTTGCACATCATGAGCCGCCGCGTCGGCAGGTGCCGCAAGTAGTGGTCCACGTCGGCGCCCAGCGCGAACACGTGCACCGGAACGCCCGAGGCGCGGCCCGACTCGACGGTCTGGCGCAACGCGGCGAGCACGGCCGGGTGCCGGGTCTGGTAGGTGGCCGCGACCCTGTGGTTGCCGCGGTCGGCGGCGAGGTAGAACTGGATCAGGTCCTTGGTGCCGACGAACAGCTCGCTGGCTCCTGCCGCGCAGAACTCGGCCGCGGAGTGGACGGCGGCCGGTGTCTCGACGAAGACGCCGAGCGGGGTGTCGCCGGTCAGGCCCAGGTGCTCGCGCAGGCGGAGGAACTCGGTGCTGTCGTTGATGAACGGTACGGCGAAGCTCACCCGGTCCGCGTCCGCGCCCAAGTGGTCGTTCACGTGGGCGCGCAGGGCCCGGAAAGCAGCCGGGTAGTGGCGTTCCGCGAGCAGCCACCGTGCGCCGTGCAGGCCCAGCTCCGGATTGGGCTCGTCGTCCACCTCGATCCCGGTGGTCATCCGCGCGGCGTCGTCGGAGCGGAGGTCGAGCAGCCTCATCACAAGTCGTTGGCCCGGAAGGAGTTGCTCCACCATCGAGTGCAGTTCCGCGGCGATGGCAGTGCCGTAGCGCTCAGCCTCGCGCGGCCCGGCACGGAGGGCGTCGATCGGGCTCAGACCCGCACTGAGGCACAGGAACTCCTCGCGGATGAAGTAGCGGTCCACGCGCGGCATGAGGTCGTTGGTGGCTCGGATGTCCGTGGCGTCGGCGATCACCACGCAGATCGACTCGACGTCGTCGATGCCGGGGCGCGAGGGTTCCACCCACAGCGGCACGTGTCCGGCGTTGCCGTGGATGATCGAGCCGCGGTCGAGCCGGATGGTGACGTCGCCGACGAGCGCGTCGAGGTCGAGCGGATCGACGCGCAGGACGGGAATGCCGCGGGAACGGCAGAGGGACTGCATGTGGCCCGTCCGGCCACCTCGCGCGCAGATCACCGCGGCGGAGGCCATGATGGCGTCGTAGAGCTCCGGGCCGAGCACTTCGGTGACCAGAACCGCGCCGTCGACGGGTTTCCCGGTTCTGTTGCACGTGCCGCGGAACGTCCTCAGGTGTCCGCCGACCAACACGTCCGCTGGTGTTTCGCGAAAGTTCACTGGCGTCCTTCCACCGATCCCCGAGCGGAGTGCCGCGGTCGAGAGCGTGTCGACCGGACAGTCCACGTTGATCTGAGGATGGCAGCCGCCGAACCGGCCCTGCATCTTCCGGAGTGCGTGGTGCTCGTCAGCCGGCGGGCTCGTCGAGTCCCAGCAGGGAACGCAGATCCCTCGGCGTCACGGACAGGTCGTTGAGCTTCGCCGCGGCCTCGGTGTTCGCGGCGGACCGGAGCGCGTGGACGGTCACGGGGACCTGGCCGTCGCGGGCCAGGGCGTCGCGCACGGCCGCGAAGCTCTCGTCGAGCCGGAGGGCCAGTTCCTCCCGGTCCGCGCCGCCGCTCG
>NZ_VSRL01000271.1 GCF_012184385.1 Lentzea indica | reverse complement strand
GGCCGCGATCGCCAGCTCACACTCCTCGCGGGTCAGCGCGTCCTCGCGGTCGATGCGAACCGGACGACCGCCGCACCTTGTGCGCGCTGACCGCCGCCGGGGTGTCGCGTCGACGCCCATGTCCGACCACGCGCACCGTGGCACCCCGCGACCTGCGCGAGCACGTTCACCGCGGCGCCGCCGGTCAGGAAGTTCGCGACCATCTGGCCGGTCACCTCGCTCGGGTACACCGACACGCCCTGAGCGGTGATGCCGTGGTCGCCGGCGAAGACGACGACGCGCGGCCGCACGAACGGCTTCGGCGGCACCACGCCCTGGCAGGCCGCGATCCAGTTGCCCAGCTCCTCGAGCCGCCCGAGCGAGCCGACCGGCTTGGTCAGCACCGCGTGACGGGCCTCGGCCTCGCGCAGAACGGTCTCGTCCGGCGGTTCAACCGGCGGGAACTCGGTGCTCACCGTTACTCCTCATCCCTGCTTTGATCAACGCAGTCTCAACGGAATGCCCGCGACGAGCAGCATCACCTCGTCGCACACCTCGGCGACGCGCGCGTTGAGCGCACCGAGGTGATCGCGGAAGAGTCTGCCTGAGCGCGTCGACGGGACGACGCCGAGGCCGACCTCCGCCGTCACCAGCACCAGCCGCGTCCGGCACGTGGCGACCGAGCGCACCAGTTCGTCGACGTTGCGTTGCACCGCCTCCACGCCGTTGGGCCCTTCCCACGCATCAGCGTCGTCCAGCACGCCGACCAGCCACGTCGACAGGTCGTCGACCAGGATCGGCGGGTCGTCGTACGAGGTCGCGGTGAGCAACGCGGGCAGGTCGGGCGGCGCCGACGCCTCGACCGTGTGCCAAGTGGACGGACGGCGTGCGACGTGCAACGCGATGCGCGCGTCCCAGTCCGGGTCGTCCGGGTACCTGCGCGCGGTTGCGACGTAAGTCACGGTCGCGTCGGTGAGCAGGCCTTCCGCGTGCGCTGACTTGCCTGAACGCGCTCCGCCGAGCACGAGCGTCCTGGATGACAAGAGTTAGCCTTCGTCTCATGGAGTTCCGCTGGCGCTACCAGGATGCACAAGGCCGCGATGTCGCTGGCCCCGATGTGGCGTTCGCCGACCAGACGGAGGCGGAGGAGTGGTTCAGCGCCGAGTGGCGTGACCTGCTCGACGCCGGGGTCGAGCAGGTCACGCTGCTGCGCTCGGAATCCGAGGTGTACGGCCCGATGAGCCTCCACCCCGTCCAATAGAGGGCCGGCTAACCCTGGGCGGTCAGCCTCGGGTCGTCCGTGATGACGCCCTCGAGGACGTTGTCGATCTGCTTGAGCACGTCGTCGTCGAGCTCGATGTCGATGGCCTTGACGTTCTCGAAGACCTGCTCCGGACGTGACGCGCCGATGATCGCGGACGCGACGTTCGGGTTGCGCAGCACCCACGCGACGGCGAGCTGCGCCATCGTGACGCCCGCTTCCTCAGCGATCGGCTTGAGCTGCTGCACCGCGTTCAGCACGTCGTCACGCATCCAGCGCGCGATCATCTGCGAACCACGCGCGTCGGCGAGGCGCGACCCCTCCGGCACCTCGGCGCCCGGCAGGTACTTGCCGGTCAGGATGCCCTGCGCGACGGGGGAGAAGACGATCTGGCTGAGGCCCTCGCGCTCGCACGCCGGGATGACCTGCGGCTCGATGACGCGCCACAGCATCGAGTACTGCGGCTGGTGCGACACGAACGGGATCTGCAGCTCACGGGCCAGCGCGGCACCGCGGGTGATCTGCTCGGCGGTCCACTCGGAGACACCGACGTAGAGGACCTTGCCTTGGCGGACGAGGTCGGCGAACGCCAGCATCGTCTCTTCCAGCGGAACGCTGTAGTCGAACCGGTGGGCCTGGTACAGGTCGACGTAGTCGGTCTGCAGGCGCTTGAGCGACGCGTTGGCCGACTCCATGACGTGCTTGCGGCCGAGCCCGCGGTCGTTGGGACCGCCGGGACCGGTCGGCCAGTAGACCTTGGTCAGGATCTCCAGCGACTCGCGCCGTTCACCCTTGAGCGCCCGGCCGAGCACCGACTCCGCGGCGGTGTTGGCGTAGACATCGGCGGTGTCGAAGGTGGTGATCCCCGACTCGAGGGCCGCCTTCACACAGGCGTGGGCCTGCTCTTCCTCAACCTGGGAACCGTGGGTGAGCCAGTTGCCGTACGAGATCTCGCTGATGGACAGGCCGCTGCGGCCGAGTCGACGGAACTTCATACATCGGAGCTTAAACCGAAATCGTTCGTCCTGCTAATGAACTTCGGGTCGGCGCCAGACCAGCGAATACCGCCAGAACACGTGCCTGCGGATGCGTGCGCCAGGCGTGATCTCCGCTGCCGCCGCGCGGATCTCCCGAAGCGTCGGCGCGGTGAACACGACCGGCATCTCCGGATCGTGCGGGGTGCCGCCCGTCCCGTTGATGGCCTTCGCCAGTCCGACGATCGCGTTCGCCGGCAACGTCACGATCTCCATCGCGCGGTCCGCTCGCGTCGCCGTCATGTACAGCCCGATGACGACCAGCAACCCGCCCGGCTTGGTCAGCTCGGCGAGCCTGGTGAGGCCTTCGCGCAACGGCAGGTGGTGCAGGCTCGCCTCGGCCGTGACGACGTCGTAGCGGCCGAGGTCGTGGGTGAGCACGTCGCCGTGGATCCAACGGATCCTGCTGCTGGTCGCGCTCGCCCGTTCGATCATGCGCGCGCTGGCGTCGATCGCGGTGACCTCGTCGGCCTTCAGCGATCGCGCCAGATCGCCGAGGCCGCAGCCGACGTCCAGCGCTGCCGCGGCCCGGGACGGCAACTGCCGGAGCAGCCAGCGGCGGTACCACTCGTTGTGGTTCCACCGCAGCTTCTCCGGCAGTTGAAGCTTGCGCTGCTTCTCGCGCACTACTTGATGGTTTCGCCCGGCTTCACGCGCGGCTTCGGGACACGCAGCCTGCGCAGCTGGCTCGCGCGGATGAACGAGTACCAGCCGATGGAGATGCCCTTGATCGGCTCGTTCGGGAACTTCGCCCGCACCTTCCGCGTGACGATCCTGCCGAGGACGAGGCCCTCGATGACCATCGCGATCAGCATGAACGTCGTCGCCAGCGTCGCGTAGCGCTGCACGGCGAGCGACGGCGTCAGCAGCGCCACGAACACCAGGATCGCGAGCGGCATGAACAGGCCCATGAGGTTGCGGCGCGAGTCGACCAGGTCGCGGATGTACGCCTTCAGCGGACCGCGGTCACGCGGCAGCAGGTACTTGTCGTCGCCGGCCATCATGCGCTGACGGCGCTCGGTGGCCGCGGCACGGCGCTCTTCCTTGCTCACCTTGTTGCCGCGCATGCGCTTGAACGCCTCGCGCTGCGTGCGGGGCGGCGGCGGAACCGGACCGGAGCGCCTGCCCTGCGCCTCACGTCGCTTCGGCGTCGGCCTGCCCTTGCCGGTGCTGTGAGCCTTGTCGAGCGGCTCGGCGAGCTCGGCCCCCGACTCGGGGGTCTGGGCGGTGGTGTCGGCGGAGTTGCGGCGCAGGAACCTCACAGCACAAGGGTAGGGCAGGGGTTTTTCTGTACCTTTCGCGAGGTGCGCGTACTCATCGCTCCGGACTGCTTCGGCGGCACCTTGACCGCTCGCGAGGCCGCCGACGCCATCGCCACCGGCTGGCGCGAGGCCAAGCCCGACGACGTCGTCGTCGAACGCCCACTGGCCGACGGAGGCCCAGGTTTCGTCGACGTTCTGCATGCGGCACTGGACGGCGATATCCAATATATCACCGTCACCGGCCCCCTCGGAAAGCCAGTGGAAGCACGCTGGCTCAGCGTGCGTGCCGACGGTCGACGCGTTGCATACATCGAGTCCGCCGAGGCATGCGGCCTGCACCTCATCCCGGTGGAACTGCGCGCGGAATCCTGCGAGATGGCGACAACGCGAGGCGTCGGCGAGCTCATCGCGGCAGCTGCGGCTGACAACGATGTCATCACGGTCGGCCTGGGCGGCTCCGGCACGACCGACGGCGGCGCCGGCATGCTCGCCGCGTTGTCTGACGCCGTGTCCCAATCAGGGGCCAAATCCGGCGTCGACTTAACTGATATATCGCTTGTCGCGGCGTCCGACGTCGAGAACCCGCTCCTCGGCCCGCACGGTGCCGCGCGCACGTTCGGCCCGCAGAAGGGCGCGTCCCCGGAAGCCGTCGAACGCCTCGAAGCGAAGCTCGCCGCGATGGACGTCCTCAAACCCGTGTCCGACATACCGGGTGCTGGAGCCGCCGGCGGCCTGGGCGCCGCGCTCCTCTCGCTCGGCGCGACGGTGAAGTCCGGCGCCGGCCTCGTCCGCGAACTCACCGGCCTCGACGCCGCGCTCGCCGACGCCGACATCGCCGTCACCGGCGAAGGCAGCTTCGACTGGCAGTCACTCCGGGGCAAGCTCATCACCGCTGTCGCCTCGGGCGCCGCCGAGCGCGGTATCCCGTGCATCGCGATCGCCGGACAGGTCAGCGTCGGCCGCCGCGAGATGGGCGCCGCGGGCGTCCAGGACGCCTACTCGGTGTCCGAGCACGTCGGTTCTGTGCAAAAGTCGATTGCGGACGCCCGCAAAAGTCTCGTTGCAACGGCGGAGCACGTCGCCAAGCAGTGGTCGCGCTGATATATCGGTTGGCTTGAGGGTGGTCTACGTGACAGTCACCACTTGAGGCGACATGGGCCACCCTTGTGGGACCATGGAAGAGGAACAAAGCGGGGAACGCCCGTGTTGTTGAGGGGCGAACCGCCCGCAAAGGACCTCTTAGGAGAGCCATGACGACCGCTCAGGACGCTGCCCCTTCGACCTCCGAGGCGCCGAGCCACGGCGTGACGCTGACCGATGCGGCCGCCGTCAAGGCCAAGGCGTTGCTCGACCAGGAGGGCCGCGACGACATGCATCTGCGCATCGCCGTCCAGCCCGGCGGTTGCGCGGGTCTGCGCTACCAGCTGTTTTTCGACGAGCGTTCGCTCGACGGCGACGCGCTGGTGGACTTCAACGGCATGAAGGTCGCCGTTGACCGGATGAGCGCGCCGTACGTCGAAGGTGCTGTCATCGACTTCGTGGACACGATCGAGAAGCAGGGCTTCACGATCGACAACCCGAACGCCGGCGGGTCCTGCGCCTGCGGCGACTCGTTCCACTAAGGCGAACACGCGCGAGGCCGCGTTCCCGAACCAAACGGGAACGCGGCCTCGTGCTGTGTGTACTGGGAATCAGCCCAGAAGCTCAGACGCCATACTCGGCCAGGCCCTCGACCTGATGGGTGCACTGCTCGTCGACCTGCCAGGGCGCGGCCGCGCGCGGGGCGGGAAGGGGGTGCTCAGGGTGCGTCAGAGCGAAGGGGAGCTGCGCGCAGTCCTCGATCAGCTCACTCATCGTGCTCGCTTCAGGGATCGTCACGCCCCGACCGTATGACGGCGGTCTGACCTGCGGTAGCCCTACCAAACGGTAGTCTTCACAGCTGCACTCATCCGGGTGAGTTGTCACGCAGCGCAACAAGGAAATGAGGAGTCGACGTGCCCCTAGCCGTGTGCGGCAGCATCGCGACCGACCATCTGATGCACTTTCCGGGTCGTTTCGCGGACCAGCTGGTCGCGGAGCGTCTCGACCGTGTGTCACTGAGCTTCCTGGTCGACGACCTCGTAGTCCGCCGCGGTGGCATCGGCGCGAACATCGCGTTCGGCCTCGGCGTGCTCGGGGTGCGTCCGGTGCTCGTGGGCGCAGTCGGCAAGGACTTCGACGACTACCGTTCGTGGCTGGAGCGGCACGGCGTCGACACGACCGGCGTGTACGTGTCCGAGGTCGCGCACACCGCGCGGTTCGTCTGCACGACGGACGACGACATGTGCCAGATCGCCTCCTTCTACGCCGGCGCGATGGCCGAGGCGCGCAACATCGAACTGTCGCCGATCGCGAACCGCGTCGCGAACCTCGAGCTCGTCGTGATCAGCCCGGACGACCCCGCCGCGATGCTCCGCCACGCCGAGGAGTGCCGTCAGCGCGGCTACAAGTTCGCCGTCGACCCGTCGCAGCAGCTCGCCCGCATGGACGGCGAGCAGGCGCGCGCGTTCATCGAGGGCGCCGAGTACCTCTTCAGCAACGACTACGAGTGGGAACTGCTGCTGCAGAAGACCGGCTGGACCGAGGCCGACGTCCTCGCCCGCGTCGGCAGGCGCGTCACGACGCTCGGTGCCAAGGGTGTCGAGATCGTCGACCGCGACGGCTTCGCGCTGCACGTCCCCGCGGTCCCCGAGGTCGCGAAGACCGACCCGACCGGCGTCGGCGACGGCTTCCGCGCGGGCTTCCTCGCCGGCATGACCTCTGGCCTGAGCCTGGAGCGGTCGGCTCAGCTCGGTTCGCTGATCGCCGTCGAAGTGCTCGAAACCGTTGGCACGCAGGAGTGGGTGCTGGATCGCGAATCGGCGCTCGCGCGCATTCGCGGCGCGTTTGGCGACGAAGCTGCTGAGGAGATCGCCCCCGTCCTGCCATGATCGGACAATGGGGACGTACCTGTTCGGCAACACCGGTGAGTTGCTCGATCCGCAGTTCGACGCGCTGAGCTCCCTGCTCGACGCGGGCACGTTCGCCCGCGTCGAGCAGCTCGGCATCTCGGACGGCTGGCGCTGCCTGGAGGTCGGGGGCGGCGGGGGATCCGTGGCGAACTGGCTCGCTGACGTCGTCGCGCCGTCCGGGCACGTGACAGTTACCGACATCGACGTGACCCGGCTCGAGGAACGCGACAACGTCACCGTCCTGGAGCATGACGTAGTATCCAATATATTGCCTGGCAACGCGTTCGACCTGGTCCACGCCCGCCTGGTGCTGTTCCACCTCCCCGCTCGCGACACCGTCCTGCGCAAGCTTCGCGACGCGTTGCGTCCCGGCGGCTGGCTCGTGCTCGACGAGTTCGACTGCCTCCCGCTCGAAGTCCTCTCGGCGGCCCCCGACGACGCCAAGCTGATCATGCGCGTGAAGAACGCTCTGCTGACGCTGCTCGAGCAGGCCGGTGCGGAACTGGCATGGGGTGCGCGCATCGAGAAGGCGTTGCTCGACACCGGTCTGCACGACGTCAGCGGTTCCCGTGAGGTGCAGGAGTGGGCCGGTGGCTCACCGGGCTGCCGTCTGCTCGCCACGTCGGCGCGTCAGGTGCGCGCGAAGCTGCCGCTGTCCGACGACGAGTTCGACCGCTATCTGGAACTGATGGCGTCGCCGGAGACCGTCGTGAGCTCGTACGCGATCTGCAGCGCACAGGGACGAAGGTAAAACGAAAAGGGCCCCTCCGGAGAGGGGCCCTGATCGCGAACCTAGAGCTTGACCGGGTAGTGCGGCTCCGGCACCACCGGCTGGATCCTGCCTTCGACGAAGATGCCGTGCCAGATCATGAACACCAGCAGCGCCCAGATGCGGCGGCTGTGGTCGAGCACTCCGGAGCGGTGCTCCTCGATCAGCCGCAGCACCGCGTTCTTGTCGAGGTACTGGTCGGTCTGCGAGGTGCGCACGATGTCGACCGCCCAGTCGTGCATCTCGTCCTTGAGCCAGTGCCGGATCGGCACCGGGAAGCCGAGCTTGCGGCGGTTCAGCACGTGCGCCGGCACGATGTCGCGGATCGCCTTGCGCAGCGCGAACTTCGTGGTGTCCGGCGTGATCTTCAGGTCGCTCGGGATCTGCGAAGCGATCTTGAAGACCTCGGGGTCCAGGAACGGGACGCGCAGCTCCAGCGAGTTCGCCATGGTCATCTTGTCGGCCTTGACCAGGATGTCGCCGCGTAGCCACGTGAACAGGTCGACGTGCTGCATGCGCGTGACCGGGTCCCAGTTGCGGGACTCGCGGTACGGCTGGGCCGTGACGTCCATGTGCGACACGTTCGGGTCGTACGTGCGTAGAACCTGACTCAGGTGGTCGTCGAGGAAGATGCGGGCGTTGCCGTAGTAGCGCTCCTCCAGCGTGAGCGCGCCGCGGCGCAGCAGGTCCTTGCCGCGCACACCGTGCGGGATCTTCGTCGAAACCTTGCCCATCGCCTTGCGCAGCGCGCCGGGCACCTTCTCGAACGCCGCCAGCGACAACGGCTCGCGGTAGATCGTGTACCCGCCGAACAGCTCGTCCGCGCCCTCACCGGACAGGACGACCTTCACGTGCTGACGCGCCTCACGGGCGATGAACCACAACGGCACCAGCGCCGGGTCGGCCACCGGGTCGTCCAGGTACCAGGTGATCAGCGGCAGCGAGTCCATCATCTCCTGCGCGCTGACCGTGCGGACGACGTGCTTCACGCCGATCAGCGCGGCGGACTCCGCGGCCACGTCGACCTCGGAGAAGCCCTGGCGCTCGAAGCCCGTCGTGAACGTGATCAGGTCGGGGTTGTGCTCCTTGGCCAGCGCCGCGACCACCGTCGAGTCGATGCCGCCCGAGAGGAACGAGCCGACCGTCACGTCCGCGCGCATGTGCTTGGCGACCGAGTCGCGCAGCGCCGCCGTGATCTCGTCGTACAGCGCGTCCGCCTCGGCCTCGCTGCGGACGGTGCGGATCTTGAAGTTCGCGGGGAAGTAGCGCTCGAACGCGGGTGCCTTGCCCGGCTCCAGCGTGAACGAGTGGCCCGACTCGACGCGGAAGATCTGGTCGTGCAGCGAGGCGGGCTCCGGCACGTACTGCAGCGTGAGGTAGTGCTGCAGCCCCTTGACGTTCATCTTCGGCTTGATGCCGAGCGTGGGGGCGATCTCCAGCAGGATCTTCTTTTCGCTGGAGAACGCGACGCCGGCCTGGCCGTGCGCGTAGTAGAGCGGCTTGATGCCGAACGGGTCGCGGCCGCCGAACACGATCTTGCGCTCGGAGTCCCAGATGATGAAGGCGAACATGCCGCGCAGCTTCGTGATCGCCGCGGGGCCGAAGTAGTGGTAGGCGGCGACGATCGTCTCGGTGTCGCCGTCGGTGTGGAAGACCGCGCCGTACTTCTCGGTGAGCTCGGCGCGCAGCTCCAGGTAGTTGTAGATCTCGCCGTTGAAGTTGATCGTGTACCGGCTCGGCGACTCCGCAGGCCCCCACGTCAGGGGCTGGTGGGAGTGCTCGATGTCGATGATGGCGAGGCGGTTGAAGCCGAACACGACCTCGTCGACCCGCCGGCTGCCGCTCTCGTCGGGGCCGCGGTGCCGCATGCAGCGCAGCGCGGCCTCCACAGCCGGGCGCGCGTTCTCGGCCTCGTTCTCGCTAGGGCAAACAAGTCCTGCCAGGCCGCACAAGGCTCTCGCACCTCTCAAAGAAATACGACGGGGAAGACCTCAGTATGCCGAAGCGGCTTTGTGTGACCGAAACTGCACCGCAGCGGCGGTGCCCCCAAGGGGTGAGCGCGGTTGCGCTGGGCTACGCTCCCGCTTGATCCGTTGGCATGGAACGAGGAGGCGGGCGAGCAGTGGGCCTGAAGGAGGGCACCAGGGCATCCCGGCTGGCGAAGACCGCCGGGCTGGTCGGCCTGGTCGGTATCGGGGCCACCGGTTGCTCCACGGACGAGGTGCTGCGCTTCGGATGGCCGCAGGCCGTCACGCCGCAGGCCGAGAAGATGCGCGAGCTCTGGACCTGGTCCGTGATCGCCGCGCTCGTCGTCGGCGTCATCGTGTGGGGTCTGATCCTGTGGTCGGTGGTGTTCCACCGCAAGAAGTCGGAGGAGCTGCCGCGTCAGACGGCGTACAACCTCCCGCTGGAGATCGTGCTCATCGTCGTGCCGACGGTGATCGTGGCGGTGTTGTTCTACTTCACCGCCGTCACGCAGAACTACGTCACGGACAAGTCGGGCAAGCCCGACGTGAACGTCGACGTCATCGCGTTCCAGTGGAACTGGGAGTTCCAGTACCCGGACCACAAGACCGAACAGGGCAACGTCGTCAGCACGGTCGGCACCTCGGGTGAGATCCCGATCATGGTGCTGCCGGCTCACAAGCGCGTCCAGTTCACGCTGCGCTCGACGGACGTCATCCACTCGTTCTTCGTGCCGGAGTTCCACTTCAAGCGGGACGTCTTCCCGAAGCCGGAGAAGAACAACCAGGACAACGTCTTCCAGATCGACCAGATCGACCGTCCCGGTGCGTTCGTCGGCCGTTGTGCCGAGCTCTGCGGCTCCTACCACGCGGTGATGAACTTCGAGGTCCGCGCCCTGAACGAGGCCGACTTCGACAAGTACATCGAGCTCCGCAAGGAGATCAACTCCAAGACGGGCAAGCCGTACACCACGGCTGAGGCGCTTTCGCAGGTCAACTGCGGTGAGCTGTGCGCGCCGCTGGCCACCACGACCACCCCGTTCAACACCGACCGGTCGGCCCGCGAGGCCTCCGGCGCGGGCCAGAAGTAGGGACACGCCCCGCGATGAAGATCGAAGCTCGCGTATTCGACCTGGTGATGGCCTTCTCGTTCCTGATGGCCGTCATCTACGGCTACTGGACGCACGCGGCGACCGGCGCCGTCGAGCCCACCGGCACGGTGGCGCTCGCTCTGACCGGTGGCCTGGCGCTCATCGTCGGCACCTACTTCCGGTTCGTGGCCCGCCGCATCGAGGTGCGGCCGGAGGACAACCCCGATGCCGAGGTCTCCGACGGCGCCGGTGAGCTGGGCTTCTTCAGCCCCGGCTCGTACTGGCCGGTCGGCCTCGCGGCCGCGGCGGCGACCGCCGGTGTCGCGGTGGCGTTCTGGCACGTGTGGCTGCTCGTGATCGCCATCGTCCTGGTGCTGATCATGGTCGGTGGCCTGGTGTTCGAGTACCACACCGGACCCAATCACGACTGATATCCGATACATCGGATATTGCTTGGCTGAAGCCCCCTCCATTGCGGAGGGGGCTTCAGGCGTTTCTGGGGCGTTTCGCGACCGATATCCAGAATGTGATGTACCGCATACCGGATATCGGCCGCGATGACCTGTGCGCCCGATATCCGGTATGCGATATATCAGTTCGGTGTCCGATATATCGCATACCGCGCAAAGGGCCCTCCCCGCCGTGTGGCAGGAAGGGCCCTTCCGAGGTCCTGGGTGCGTTCAGAAGCGCTACGCGGCAGCGCTGACGTTCTCCGGGGTCTTCTGGTACGCGTCGACGTACTCCTGGCCGCTCAGGTCCAGGATGCGGTAGATGATCTCGTCGGTGACGCTGCGCAGCACCGGCAGCGACTCCTGCATGCCGTCGTAGCGGCTGAAGTCGAGCGGCTCGCCGAAGTGGATCGTCACGGGGACGATCTTCGGGAACCTGCTGCCGACCGGCTGCACCTTGTCCGTGCCGATGATGCCGACCGGCACGACCGGGGCCCCCGACTCGAGCGCCATGCGGGCGACGCCCGTGCGGCCGCGGTGCAGCATGCCGTCGAGCGAGCGGGTGCCCTCGGGGTAGATGGCGAAGGCGTCGCCGCGCGCGAGGATCTCGGCGGCCGTGTCGAGCGCGG
>NZ_VSRL01000270.1 GCF_012184385.1 Lentzea indica | reverse complement strand
AGCCGACGCGCGAGCGCATCCAGTCGGCCGCCGACCGCGAGCGTTTCGACGACACCACGAAGTGCATCCTGTGCGCCTGCTGCACGACCTCGTGCCCGGATCCAGAAAAGGCTCAAGGAACAGATCAGCATCGGGCTCGTCGGCCTCTACGCCGCGCGGAGCCGGTGCAACAGGATCGACGTCACGATCGTTTCCGACCCGCCGCTCGATCGGCTCGAGCTGTTCGACGACAGCGCCTGGCTGACGCTCTACAGCAACACCGCGGGAGTGCTCAGGCCGTATCCGCGGACCCTCAGGTTCACCGAGAGCTCGTTCCTGTACGCGATGGAACGCGCGGAGTTCCTGCGGATCAGCAATTCCAAGGCCGGCTATCACTTCGTCATCACGCCGGGAACGACACGCAACGACTTCCTGGCGCTGTTCGAGAAGATCACCGGCGAAACTCTCACACAAGACGGGTTCTCCGAACTCGAGGAGAAGTTCCACGCATTCCGCCGGGAATTCTCCACATCCGCTCAGTTGAGGAGCTGATCGATCTTGCTAGCCGAGTTCACCGGGTTGTCCGCGCTCGAGGAGCTCGCCGCTCGGGTGAAGTGCGCCGAATTCCCCGTCGTGGACCACTGGGCCGACGTCGGCACGTGGTTTCGCGAGTGGGCGGCCCGGCCGAAGCTGCGCAAGGAGCTTCGCGCGTACATCGACGGGCTCACACCCCAGGAGGCGACCTGGGTGATCGCGCATTCCCGCGAGACGACGACGCACTTCGCGTGGTGCTTGAGGGACGAACCGGACGAACCGTTCACGTTCTGGCTGCACGAGTACAAACCGCTGTCGGACTGGCGGACCGGGTACGCGGACTCCGTCCACAACCACCGGTACCACTTCTGCACCACCATCCTGAGCGGCGCCTACCTGCACGAACGTTTCGACGCCCGGCTCGGCGTCGGTGGCCGCACGGTCGTCGGCACGGAGCTCACCCAACGCATCCAGTGCCCTGAAGGCACCACCGGCACGTTGCTCGCGCACGAGTTCCACCGCATCCCCCGCGCGGCCGACGGGACCATGACGTTCCTGGTCAAGTCACGTGCCGTCACGCCGTGGAGCCTCAGCTACGACCCGGACACCGGGATCAGCCACCGGCACGTGCCGGTCGAGGACCGACTGGAGGATCTGACGAACCAGCTCTGAAGCCCTACGGAGGCACCCGTAGCACGCTTACCATCAGCCCACCCGGCGGGAGGGCTGATGATGCGTACGCGCACAACGATTCCGAGCTCCGTCATCGCGGACGTGGAGCAGCGCGTGAGGCGGCTGTGCGAGGACCTGGCCGCGAAGCTGCAGTTCCACGGCTGGCACCACGTGAGCTTCGTCCGCGACAAGGCGGTGCACTTCGCCGCGCGCAACGGTGCAGCGAAGGACATCGTCGAGGTCGCCGCGCTGGTGCACGACCTGAACTACATGGTCCGCCGCAACTCGCTGCCGACCGACGGCGAGGCACTGCGCAGGAAGGTCCTCTTCGTCGCCGGTGTGTGCGTCGGCGACATCGAGTGGATCGAGAACATCGTCGTCGAGGCCGAGATGCGCACCCGCCACCGGGACATCTCGCTGGAGGCGCAGGCGCTGTCCGACGCCGACACGCTGTTCAAGGCGCTCCCGGTCACGCCTGTCGTCCTGGCGCACAAGTACCTCCAGGAGAACGGGATCACGCTGCGCGAGCTTGCGTACAAGATCGTGGGCGAGCAGGTGGGCAAGGCCGACGACGGCTACTACTTCTACGACGCGGAGGCCGCCGCGACCTACACGAAGTGGGCCGAGACGAACCTCTCGTTGTGGAAGTGCATCGTCGAGTCCCTCGACGACCCGTGCGTCGAGGACCTGCTGACCAAGGTGGCGTCCTGAGCAGGCCGTGGTGAGGGTCAGTGCAGCCGCAGGTCCGCACCGGCGTGCAGGGTGTACGCGAGCCCCATGACGTTGCCGCGGCCGAGCATCTCCCAGCGCGTCCGCCGCAACGCCTCCCCCGCGCTCATCCCCTCCGCGAGCCGGGCCAGCACCATGCCGCTCACCCACCCCGCCATGCCCTGGTCCACGGCGACCTCGGGGCAGATCACGCCCGCGGCACCCGCCTGGTTCACGAAGGCGTCGACGAGATGCGCGGCTGGTGACGTCATCACGACCAACGGCCGGTGCGGCCAGCCGTCGACGTCCACGGCGTCCAGAGCGCGCTCGTCGTAGACCAGGTGCATGACGTCCGCACGCTCGTCCGACAACGCACGTGCCAGTTCCGGCGGACTGACGTAGGCGGACGAGATCGACTCCGGCGGCAGGAACGACATCAGCTCGGCGACGTGCCGCTGGGTGAGCGTCCTGTCCAGCCCGGGATCGACGGCCATCGCCACCTCGACCGGGCGCGACCGCGGCGCCACCTGCCACGCCAGCGGCCCCGCCGGCTGCTCCAGCACGCTCGACAGGCCCCAGAAACCGAAGGGGCACAACACGTTCCCGCTGTGATCCGGCTCAGGACAGCCCGGCGGCACCGCTCCGCCGACCCCGAACGGCCCGAACCGCTGCAGGGACGCGCACACCCGGTACGGCCCGTCGGCGAACGGCAGGTCGTACACCGAGGCCCACGGCACGCGAGTCTCGCCGGCCACCGTGATCACCGCACCGCGCCGGACCACACCGCCGTCGGGAAACAGCCGCCCGTGCAGCGCCGCACCCCGCACCGCCAGTCCGGCGAGATCCGCGCAGAACGCCGGGAAGTCCTTGCCGTACCAGGGATCCATCCCGGACACGGGTGGCAGCTCGCAGCCGCCGTCCAGACTGACCCAGTGCGGATCTCCACCGGCCGCCACCAACGCCCGTTGCCCGAGCACCATGATCGACGCCACCCGTGACGACAACGGCTCGAGATCGGCGAACGTCCGCGAGAGCCGGAAACGCAGCCGGGTCTTGGACTCGCCGCCCCCGACCGGCAACACCACCTGCTCGACGTGCACCGGCACCGCGCCGCGGTAGATGACCAGCTCACCACTCCACGGCACCGACGCGTACGGGGTCGTGACCGGGAAGCTCACCCATGGGCTCGCCGCGTCCGCCGGCAGCACGAACGCCTCGGACTGCACGGCGCGCCCGTTCATGCCGAGCACGGCCCGCAGCTCCAGGTCGCCGGGCAACGGCACGTGATGCGGCCCGACGCGCACCCACACCTCGTAGTCCGCACCGGGCCGCAACGCCCCGGCGATGCCCTCGGTCGCACCCGGCAACGCGACCACGACGCTCACCGCACGATCGTCGGGCGGCGGCGGTGCGGGCAAGGCGGTGTAGGTGATCATCCGGCGCCGCTCCAGCTCCCGGAACTGGAAGACGACGTCCTCCACCCGTCCCTCGCCGGGACCGCGAGGCACGGCGATCACCACGTGCGGCGCGCTCCACCCCATCAGCACGGACTCTGAGTCCACATCGGACACCCAGGTGTGCGCGGCGGTGAAGAGCACGACCGGCCGTCCGAGTCCGCGCACGGCCCGGACCACCGGGGCCGAGTCCCAGGAGCGCGTGTCGTGCAACGCCACCAGGTCGCCGGGCACGTCCGTGATCGACGGCAACGCGGAGGCGGACGGGAAGTGCCGGAGGTCCAGAACGGCGAACCGGAGCACCCGCACCCGCATCGCAACCGCGGTGGACGCGGGGTGGCCCATCGCGAGCCCCTGGCTGACCTGCGCCCAGCCGCCGGGATCGGTCACGACGACGAACGACTTGATCGGCGTCAGGGCTGCGACGAAGTCGAGTGGTGAACCTTCACCACCGGTGACGGTGAACTCAACGGGCGCCACAGCCGTACGCCTGGAGGTGCAGCTAGAACGGCCAGGCAAGCACCGGCAACCCGACCACGGCGTCCACGGCGAGACCGCAGAACACGAGCATCAGGTAGAGGTTCGACATGTGGAAGAACTTCATGGTGTTCGTGGAACCGCCGCGGCGCACAACGTTGTGCAGCTTGTGCGCGAAGACGGCGAACCACACGCCCGACAGCGCCGCCACAGCCACGTAGATCCACGAGGTGACGGGAGCGAGGGCGAGCGTGCAGACGACGGTGATCCAGCTGTAGATGACGATCTGCCGCGTCACCTGCTGAGCTGTGGCCACCACCGGCAGCATCGGCACACCTGCTCGGGCGTAGTCCTCCTTGAACTTCATCGCGAGGGCCCAGGTGTGCGGCGGAGTCCAGAAGAAGATGACGCCGAACATGACCAGGGCCGGCCACTCGACCGTGCCCGTCACCGCGCTCCAGCCGATGATCACCGGCATGCAGCCCGCCATGCCGCCCCAGATGATGTTCTGGGAGGTGCGGCGCTTGAGAACGAGCGTGTAGACGAAGATGTAGAAGAGGATCGTCGCCACCGCGAAGGCAGCCGACATCAGGTTGACGAAGATCCAGAGGAACGCGAACGAGACGATTCCGAGCACGATGCCGAAGATCAGGGCGTTGCGCGGCGGAATGGTGTTCTGGGCGAGCGGGCGGGCCGTGGTCCGCTTCATGACCGAGTCGATGTCGGCGTCGACGAAGCAGTTGAGGGCATTTGCCGACCCCGCGGCGAGGGTGCCGCCGGTGAGGGTGCAGGCGATCAGCCACAGCGGCGGCAGGCCGCGCTGGGCGAGCAGCATCGCGGGGATCGTGGTGATCAGCAGGAGCTCGATGACCCGCGGCTTGGTGAGGGCCACGTAGGCGCCCACGACCTGGCGAGGCGACCGGGAAGCAGCCTCGAGAACGGCACTCATCGCGGGGGCGCTCCTCGTGTCGAGACAGGTGTGAAATCCAGCGACTGATGGTAACCGCGCAAAGAATTCACAGCCCGTTCGGGTGCTGGTGTGCCCCGGCACACACCCGCCTGGGACCTTTCAGAGCAACATCCGAATCTCTCAGGACTAGGCTGGCCGGAAGACGAGGGAGAGACGCGGGTCAGGCCGTTCGGGATCGATCAAGCCTGCCCGCCCTAGCGACAAGAGTGGAGCTGTAAGTCCGTGACCGTCACCGACGACATCACCCGGCTCACGAAGGCCGATCTGCCCGATGACTGGACGGAGCTGGACAAGCGCGCCGTCGACACCGCTCGACTGCTCGCGGCGGATGCGGTGCAGAAGGTCGGCAACGGGCACCCCGGCACGGCCATGAGCCTCGCGCCGCTGGCGTACACGCTGTTCCAGCGCGTCCTGCGGCACGACCCCGCCGACCCGGACTGGATCGGCCGCGACCGGTTCGTGCTGTCCGCGGGCCACTCCAGCCTGACGCTGTACGTGCAGCTGTTCCTCTCCGGCTACGGCCTGGAGCTGGACGACCTGAAGGCGTTGCGCACGTGGGGTTCCCAGACCCCCGGCCACCCCGAGCACGGTCACACCAGGGGCATCGAGATCACGACGGGCCCGCTGGGCTCCGGTCTCGCCTCCGCGGTCGGCATGGCGATGGCCGCCCGCCGCGAGCGCGGCCTGTTCGACCCGGACGCCGCGCCGGGCACGAGCCCGTTCGACCACAACATCTACGTGATCGCCTCCGACGGTGACATCGAGGAGGGCGTCACCTCCGAGGCGTCCTCGCTCGCCGGCACGCAGCAGCTGGGCAACCTGGTCGTCTTCTACGACGACAACAAGATCTCGATCGAGGACGACACCACGATCGCGCTGTCCGAGGACACCGCGAAGCGCTACGAAGCCTACGGCTGGCACGTGCAGGTCGTGGAGTCCGGCGAGAACGTCAAGGGCATCCTCGAGGCGATCGAGAACGCGAAGGCGGAGACCGAGCGCCCCTCGTTCATCCTGCTCCGCACGATCATCGGCTACCCGGCGCCGACCAAGCAGAACACCGGTGCCGCGCACGGTGCCGCCCTGGGCGCCGACGAGGTCAAGGCCACCAAGGAGATCCTCGGTTTCGACCCCGAGCAGACCTTCGAGGTCGCCGACGAGGTCCTGGACCACGCGCGCGAGGTCGTGAAGCGCGGAGTGCACGCCAAGGCCGAGTGGTCGAAGTCGTTCGACGCATGGGCGCAGGCGAACCCGGAGAACAAGAAGCTGCTGGACCGCCTGATCGCCCGTCAGCTGCCCGAGGGCTGGGCGGACGCGCTGCCGTCCTACCCGGTGGACGCCAAGGGTGTCCCGACCCGCAAGGCCTCCGGCGAGGTGATCAACGCGCTCGCCGCCGCGCTGCCCGAGCTGTGGGGCGGTTCCGCCGACCTGGCCGAGTCGAACCTGACGACGATCAAGGGCGCCAAGTCGTTCGGCCCGGAGTCGATCTCCACCGGCATGTGGAAGGCCGACCCGTACGGCCGCGTGCTGCACTTCGGTGTCCGCGAGCACGCGATGGGCGCGATCCTCAACGGCATCGCGCTGCACGGCCCGACCCGCCCGTTCGGCGGCACGTTCCTCGTGTTCTCCGACTACATGCGCCCGTCGGTGCGGCTCGCGGCGATCATGCAGGCCGCGGTCACGTACGTGTGGACGCACGACTCCATCGGCCTGGGCGAGGACGGCCCGACGCACCAGCCGATCGAGCACCTCGCCGCCCTGCGCGCGATCCCGGACTTCGCGGTCGTCCGCCCCGGCGACGGCAACGAGACCGCGTACGCGTGGAAGGCGACGCTGGAGCAGTTCGGCCCGGTCGGCCTCGCGCTGACCCGCCAGAACGTCCCGACGCTGGAGGGCACCTCCGCCGAGGGCGTGAAGCGCGGCGGCTACGTGCTCTTCGGTGACGAGAACCCCGAGATCGTGATCATCGGCACGGGCTCCGAGCTGCAGATCGCACACGAGGCTGGAAAGGTTCTGCAGGGCGAAGGCGTTGCAGTGCGTGTGGTCTCCATGCCGTCGATCGACTGGTTCGAGAAGCAGGACGCCGAGTACCGCGAGTCGGTCATCCCGTCGTCGGTGAAGGCGCGCGTCGCTGTCGAAGCCGGCATCGCGCAGCCGTGGTACCGCTACGTCGGCGACGCGGGCGAGATCGTGTCGATCGACCACTTCGGTGCCTCGGCCGACTACCAGACGTTGTTCAAGGAGTTCGGCTTCACGACGGAGAACGTCGTCGCCGCGGCGCGCCGTTCGCTGGAGCGAGTGAGGGGAAGCAAGTGAGCAAGGAGAACCTGGTCGCATTGTCCGGCGCGGGCGTCTCGATCTGGCTCGACGACCTGTCCCGTGAGCGGCTCACCAGTGGCAACCTGGACGAGCTGATCCGCGACTGGAACGTCGTCGGTGTCACGACGAACCCGACGATCTTCGCGGGCGCGTTGTCGAAGGGCGAGTCCTACGACGAGCAGGTCCGCGAGCTCGCCAACCGGGGCGCCGACACCGAGGCGACCATCCGCGAGGTCACGACGACGGACGTGCGCAACGCGTGCGACAAGTTCCGCGACATCTACAACTCGACCAACGGTGTGGACGGCCGCGTCTCCATCGAGGTCGACCCGCGCCTGGCGTTCGACACGGACAAGACCGTGGCCGAGGCTCAGGACCTGTGGAAGACCGTGGACCGGCCGAACCTGCTGGTGAAGATCCCGGCCACGGAGGCCGGTCTGCCCGCGATCACCAAGACGATCGCCGAGGGCATCAGCGTCAACGTCACGCTGATCTTCTCGACCGAGCGCTACCAGGCCGTCATGGACGCCTACATCGCGGGCCTCGAACAGGCCAAGGCGAACGGCCACGACCTGCGCTCGATCCACTCGGTCGCGTCGTTCTTCGTGTCCCGTGTGGACACCGAGATCGACAAGCGTCTCGACAAGATCGGCACGGATGAGACGAAGGCGTTGCGCGGCAAGGCCGCTCTCGCCAACGCGTGGATCGCCTACGGAGCGTTCGAGCAGACGTTCCAGGGCGAGCGCTGGGAGGCTCTCAAGGCGGACGGCGCCAACGCGCAGCGTCCGCTGTGGGCGTCGACCGGTGTGAAGGACCCGAGCTACTCCCCCACCCTCTACGTCGACCAGCTCGTCGTCACCGACGTCGTGAACACGATGCCGGAGAAGACGCTGCACGCCGTCGCCGACGGGGGCAAGATCGTCGGTGACACGGTCACCGGACGCGCCGCTGAGGGCCAGGAGGTGTTCGACAAGCTCGCCGCCGTGGGAATCGACCTCGAGGACGTGTTCAAGGTCCTGGAGACCGAGGGTGTCGAGAAGTTCGAGAAGTCCTGGGAAGAGTTGCTCGAGACGGTGACGAACCAACTGGCTCAACTGAAGGGCTGATCACGAAGTGACCTCCGTCGAAATCGTGAGGTCACCGAACGCCGACCAGGTCAGCACGATCGCTGCTGACCTGGTCGCGGATTCGGTGCCGAGCAAGCTGACCGCGCAGGACCCGACCCTGTGGGGGCCGGAAGCCGAGTCCGAGGCGAGCATTCGCCTCTCGTGGACGACGTTGCACGAGACGTCCCGTTCACTGCTCCCCGAGCTCAAGGCCCTGCGCACCGCACTGCACGCCGAGGGCGTCGACCGCGTCGTGCTCGCCGGTATGGGTGGCTCGTCGCTGGCCCCCGAGGTGATCACGCGGACGCAGAACGTGCCGCTGGTCGTGCTGGACACCACCGATCCCGCCCAGGTCGCCGACGCTCTCGCCGGTGATCTCGAGCGCACGGTGATCGTGGTGTCGTCCAAGTCCGGTGGAACCGTCGAGACCGACAGCCACCGGCGCATCTTCGAGAAGGCTTTCGCGGACGCGGGCATCGACGCCGCGTCGCGCATCGTGGTGGTCACCGACCCCGGCTCGCCGTTGCAGAAGGCGTCCGAGGAGGCGGGCTACCGCAAGGTGTTCCTGGCAGACCCGAACGTGGGTGGCCGTTACTCGGCGCTGACCGCGTTCGGGCTGGTGCCGTCCTACCTCGCCGGCGCCGACGTCGAGTCGCTGCTCGACGACGCCGCCGAGGTCGCGAAGCTGGTGTCGCAGGACTCCGTCGACAACCCGGCCGTCCAGCTGGCCGCGATCTTCGGTGCCGCGCACGCGCAC
Organism: Lentzea indica; assembly: GCF_012184385.1. GTDB lineage: Bacteria > Actinomycetota > Actinomycetes > Mycobacteriales > Pseudonocardiaceae > Lentzea > Lentzea indica. The sequence goes on along the minus strand of NZ_VSRL01000270.1, from coordinate 2,551 downwards.
GGCGCCGAGAAGATCATCTTCGCCGACACCGGTTCCGGCATCGTGGGGTTCGGCGACTGGGCTGAGCAGCTGATCGCCGAGTCGACCGGCAAGAACGGCACCGGCCTGCTGCCGGTCGTGGTCGAGGGTCCTGGCGCTCCCGGTTTCGTGGACGCGCGTTCGGATGCCACCACCGTCGCGATCGGACCGGCCACCGGGTCGGCCAACGTCGCGGTCGAGGGCAAGCTGGGCGCGCAGTTCCTGCTGTGGGAGTGCGCGACCGCGCTCGTCGGCAAGGTGCTCGGCATCAACCCGTTCGACCAGCCCGACGTCGAGGCCGCGAAGAAGGCCTCTCGCGCGCTGCTCGACGCGCCCGCCGTCGCCGCGACCATGCCGTCCTTTGTGGACGGACCGGTCGAGGGCCACGGCACCGACTGGGCGCAGCGGAAGGTGAACACCGTCGCGGAAGCGCTTGCGGCGCTGGTTGAAGTGGCGCCCGACCACGGCTACATCTCGGTTCAGGCGTACTTGGACAGGATCGACGACGCGTCGTTCGAGCTGCTCCGTGCGGAGATCGCGAAGCGGACGCACCTGCAGACCACGTTCGGCTGGGGTCCACGCTTCCTGCACTCGACCGGCCAGTACCACAAGGGCGGTCACCAGAACGGCGTGTTCATCCAGATCACCGGCGTGTCCGGCGACGACCTGGAGGTGCCCGGCCGTCCCTACACGCTGGCGCAGCTGCAGCTCGCGCAGGCGCTCGGCGACGGTCAGGTGCTGGCCGAACACGGCCGGCCGGTGCTGCGGTTGCACCTCGAGGACCGCATCGCAGGTCTGGCCCAGCTCGTCGAGGCAGTCCAGGAGGACGGCTCGTGACCACATCCGACAAGTGGCGCAACCCGCTGCGGGACGCGCGCGACAAGCGCCTGCCCCGCATCGCGGGCCCGAGCGCCCTGGTCATCTTCGGTGTCACCGGTGACCTGTCGCGCAAGAAGCTGATGCCCGCGATCTACGACCTCGCGAACCGGGGTCTGCTGCCGCCGGGCTTCGGTCTCGTCGGCTTCGCCCGCCGCGACTGGGCCGACCAGGACTTCATGAAGGTCGTGCACGACGCGGTGAAGGAGCACGCGCGGACCCCGTTCAACGAGGCGGTCTGGCAGCAGCTCGCCGAGGGCATCCGGTTCGTGCAGGGCACGTTCGACGACGACCAGTCGTTCGACAACCTGGCCTCGTGCCTGGCCGCTCTGGACGCCGAGCGCGGCACGGGCGGCAACCACGCGTTCTACCTGTCGATCCCGCCCGGCGCGTTCCCGACGGTGGTCAACCAGCTCAAGCGCGCGGGTCTGGCGCAGGCACAGGGCGACCAGTGGCGCCGGGTCGTCATCGAGAAGCCGTTCGGCCACGACCTGAAGTCGGCCAAGGAGCTGAACCGGGTCGTCAACGAGGTCTTCCCCGAGGAGTCGGTGTTCCGCATCGACCACTACCTCGGCAAGGAGACCGTGCAGAACATCCTGGCGCTGCGGTTCGCGAACCAGCTGTACGAACCCATCTGGAACTCGAACTACGTCGACCACGTGCAGATCACCATGGCCGAGGACATCGGTCTCGGTGGCCGCGCCGGTTACTACGACGGCATCGGCGCCACGCGTGACGTCATCCAGAACCACCTGCTGCAGCTGCTCGCGCTGATCGCGATGGAGGAGCCGGTCTCGTTCAAGCCGGCCGACCTCCGCGCGGAGAAGGTGAAGATCCTCTCGGCGACGCGTCCAGCGGAGCCGTTCGAGGAGACCACCGCGCGCGGCCAGTACACCGGTGGCTGGCAGGGCGGCCAGAAGGTGCCCGGTCTGCTGGAGGAGGGCGGTTTCTCGCCCGAGTCGAAGACCGAGACGTTCGGCGCGATCACCTGCGAGGTCAACACCCGTCGCTGGGCGGGAGTGCCGTTCTACCTGCGCACCGGCAAGCGCCTCGGCCGTCGCGTCACCGAGGTGGCCGTCGTGTTCAAGCGGGCGCCGCACCTGCCGTTCGACGACACCGCGACCGAGGAGCTCGGCCAGAACGCCCTGGTGGTCCGGGTTCAGCCGGACGAGGGCGTGACGATCCGGTTCGGGTCGAAGGTGCCGGGCAACACCATGGAGGTCCGCGACGTCACGATGGACTTCGGCTACGGCCACTCGTTCACCGAGTCGTCGCCGGAGGCCTACGAGCGGCTGCTGCTGGACGTGCTGCTCGGTGAGCCGTCGCTGTTCCCGAAGAACGACGAGGTCGAGCTCTCCTGGGAGATCCTCGACCCGGTGCTCGAGTTCTGGGCGCGCAAGGACGAGCCGGCGCTCGAGAAGTACAAGGCTGGAACCTGGGGCCCGCCGTCGGCGGACGCGATGACCGCCAGGACCGGAAGGCACTGGAGGCGTCCGTGATCATCGACCTGCCCTCGACCACCACCTCCCAGATCAACTCGCGCCTGGTCCGCCTGCGTGACGAGGGTGGCGCGACCACTCTCGGCCGCGTGCTGACGCTGGTCATCGTCACCGAGGACGGCCAGCGCACCGACGCCGCGATCGACGCGGCCAACGAC